>NZ_AJFC01000371.1:0-32423 GCF_000256505.1 Rhodococcus sp. P14
TGAACTACGCCGAGATGGACAGTGGCTCGGCCGGCCCCGGGATGCACATTCATCCGTTCGACCAGTACTACCTGGTTATCGAGGGCGAACTCACCGTCGAGGTAGCACTGGAAACCCATGTCGTCGGGCCCAACACCCTAGTCGTCCTTCCCGCGGGAGTCCCGCACCGGCAGTACAACGCGGGCGAAGATACCGAAAAGCACCTGGTCGTGCTCTCGCCGGCGCCGCTGCCCGATACCCCCTGGGATCAGGGGGTGGACTTCGTCGCCAACGGGGAGGTACACACCGGACCGAATCAGCTGGCCCCACCCGTCACGGCCTGAGCCGCCTACTTCCACAGAAGAATCCGACAGCCGGTGGGTGACAACGTCACCCACCGGCTCGGCGTTGTGGTCCACCGATCCCCGCATCGAGCACGGTGGCCCCGTCAACTGCCCAGCACCCACGTCCATCACCGCCACGGGAAAATACCCTTGTGCGGCAATCATCGTCAGGAGTTGTGTCATGTCAAAAGTCGCCGCAATCTTCGGGGCGGGCACCGGCCTCGGACTGTCGGTTGCCCGCCGTTTCGGTCGGGAAGGCTTCCGGGTGGCGCTCGTCGCGCGTCGCAAGGATCGGCTCGACGCCCTGGTCGCACAACTGGCCGACGAAGGCATCGAGGCCACCCCCTTCGCCGCCGACCTGACCGTGTACGAGGACATCGCCGACAGCGTGCAAGCAATCCGCGACCACTTCGGGCGCCTGGACGTCGTCGAGTACGGCCCGGTCAGTGGCGATCTGAAGTTCTCCCCCGCAACCGAGCTGGATGCGGCAGCCGTGCAGGAGCTGACGCCTCTACTGTTGCTGACTCCGGTCGAGATCGTTCGCGCCGTGCTGCCCGAGATGATCGAACGCGGTGACGGCGCAATCCTGCTCACCCTCGGATACTCCGCACTCGAACCCATGCCGTACATGAGCGGAGTAGGCCCGGTGATGGCGGCCGCCCGCAACTACTGGTACTCCCTTCACGGCGAGCTGGCCGGCACCGGTGTCTACGCCGGAACCCTCACCGTCGGAGCCATCATCGAACGCAGCGAACTCGGCGAGGCCGCCACTGCCCAGGCCCAGATCGCGGACACGTCGTCACCGGCCACGTTCCCCAACGGTGTCGAGATCACCACCGTCGATCCCGACGAACTCGCCGCCATCTACTGGGACATGTACACCGCCCGCGACGGCGTCGAACGCGTGTACCCGCGCGAGCTCACTCCGTAGCACGATGGCATAGCCGCTGCCGAGAACGCGATGGCCCCCGAGCTCATCAGCTCGAGAGCCATCGTTGTCAGTATCGGCATCTGACGCTGCCCGGCCCTCCCGAAACCTCCGTATCAACCTGACGCAGAAACTGGGTTCGAGGTCTACGGGACGACGACGGCCTTGAGCGGCTCGCCGCGGCCGACCGCGTCGATCGCACTTCTGGAGTCGTCGAGCCCGTAGCGGTGCGTCACGACTTCACTCATCGGGAACGACGAATGAAGCTGTTGCGCCAGCTGCACCGTGCGGTAGTAGTGCTCGGGTTGCGCGAACTGAGTACCAATGACCTTCAGGCTCCTGTTGTTGATGTGATGCGGAGCAATCGGATACGTGCCCTGATCAGCCCACAGCCCCAGCACAAGGAACCGGCCGTTGCGCGCAACGAGGTCGAGGCCCTCGACGAAGGCCGAGATGTGGCCGGCGGCCTCGACGACCACCGACGGACCCCGCCCCCCGGAAAGCTCACGA
The DNA here is from genome assembly GCF_000256505.1 of Rhodococcus sp. P14. NCBI lineage: Bacteria > Bacillati > Actinomycetota > Actinomycetes > Mycobacteriales > Nocardiaceae > Rhodococcus > Rhodococcus sp. P14. Next base: position 1,762 of record NZ_AJFC01000371.1, read on the forward strand.
ATCTGCGCTGCACGGCCTTCGGGGGTGGTCGTGTCCAACGCGATCGTCGTAGTCGCACCGAAGCGCTTGGCGAATTCGAGTCGGTGTGCCGGAGCGCCGATAACGATGACCTCCCGCGCACCGGCAAGGTGTGCCAGCAAGGTGGCGGCGATCCCGACAGGCCCGCACCCCTGCACAACGACGACGTCACGTGGGGTGATGCCACCGAGTCGGTCGATGCCCTGCATAGCTGCGGGCAGACCGCATCCGAAGGCGATCACCGCTTCGGTGGGCGTGTCGTCAGGTATCCGGTAGAACATCGAACCCGCATCCATCCAGGCGAGGTCGCCATAGGTCGACGCACTCGGGATATCAGCCGTGACAGGCCATCCGAGATTATCGCAGGAGGCGAGATCCCCCTCAACGGTGCAGTAATAACAGTGATGGCACGGTCGCATGGGTGCCCAGTAGACCCGGTCCCCAATCTCGATGGGCGTGCCCGCGCTGTCGGTCGTCACACCGTCACCGAGTTCCTCGACTACCCCGACACCTTCGTGCCCGAGGACGATTGGCAGAGGCAGTGGCACTTCGCCGCGTACCAGGTGCGCATCGGTGCCGCAGACTCCGGCCATCGTGACACGGACGATCAGACCTCCTGGAGGCGGATCCGGCACTTCCCGCTTCTGGATCTCGAGCACATCGGGTGCGGTACACACGGCGTACCTGCTCACTCGCTGCATGTCTTCTAACTCCTTACCTACGCTTTAGGATCCTGCGATCACCTACGCCGAGAATCCCCCGTGGCCGCGGCGACGGACCTCTAGCCTGGGGCGTGCACTTGGTCAGCGGCTATCCGCTACGCGCAGCGTTATCCAGGTGGCGTAGAGCGCCGTGCCACATGACCCGAACCGCGCACGCATGGGTCGTTGCCTCGTTCCGGGTCGATCACGCTGCTAGAGCGCAGATCTCGACGGGTTTGTCGCAGACCAGCGCCGGACCCCGCGATGCCGGAGACGAAACCTGCGGCGTCACGGGTGGCATGCTGATGCATCACGAAGCCACCGCGCTGAACAGGTGCAGGCTCGATCAACGGGGTCACACGTCCGTCGCACCGTAGTTTCTGGGCCATCGAGACGGTGCCGGTCGTCACGGCCCTCACGAGCGAGCGGCCCCGGCGTGAGGGCCGGACGGTCGGGGCTGCACAAGGAGATACCGCAGAAAGATGGGATACGCAGGGTTGATGATTGTGCGCGAACTGCGCGACTCGCGTGAGCTCCTGGCGAATCTCGCACGTCGCGAGATACGGGGCAAATACAAGGCGACCGCCCTCGGTCAGCTGTGGTCACTGGCGAACCCGCTGGCCGCCATGGCCATCTACACAGTGGTGTTCGCCTACATCATCCGAATCCGGCCGGCGCCGGGAGATCCCAGCGGGCTCGACGTATTCGCGTTGTGGTTATTGTGCGCGCTCCTGCCGTGGACGTTCTTCACCAATGTGGTCAACGGCGGAATACTCTCGCTCGTAGGCAACGAGAACCTCATCAAGAAGGTGTTCTTCCCCCGGATTGCCCTAGTCGTCGCGAACTCGGTGGCTGTGTTGTTCGCCTGGTCGATCGAAATGGCGGTGTTGCTGGTTGCTCTGCTGATCGCCGGGGCGCACGTGCTGCCGTGGCTGCCGCTGGTGGTGGTGTTCATGGTCTTGATGTGGCTATTCGCCACGGGAGTGTCGATGATGGCGGCCATTGGCAACGTCTATTTCCGGGATACACAACATTTCGTCACCATCTTCTTTCAGGTGTGGTTCTACCTGACACCCATCGTGTATCCAGCCTCACTCGTGGGCGAACAATCAGAAAGACTCGGCCCGGTCGTCGGGTCGGTGACAGTATTCGACCTCTATCAGCTCAACCCGCTCGAGCAGTTCGCGCAGGCCTTCCGCACCCTCCTCTACGACAATCAGTGGCCCGCACTGCCCAACGCGATGGCATGCGTCGTCTGTGGCGTCGCCGCCTTCCTCCTCGGTTGCACGATCTTCAAAAGGCACGAGAAGGGACTGGCTGAGGCGCTATGAGCGATCCTGCTGTCGTAGTCGAAGGCGTCTCCAAGAAGTTCCGGATCTATCATGAACGCAATCAGACGCTCAAGAGTGCGGTGATGCGCCGCCGGAGGTCGGTGCATGAGGACTTCTGGGCTCTCGAGGATGTGTCCTTCGAGATCCCGGCCGGTTCGACCTTCGCACTGGTGGGCGACAACGGCTCGGGCAAGTCCACATTGCTCAAGTGCATGGCCCAAATCCTCTACCCGAGCTCGGGTACCATCACCGCCCATGGCCGGCTCGCCGCATTGCTCGAGGTGGGGTCGGGTTTCCATCCGGAATTGTCGGGACGCGACAATGTGTATCTCAACGGGTCGATCCTGGGGATGACGCGGCCGGAGATCGACAGGAAGTTCGATGAGATCGTGGACTTCTCGGGAGTCGAAGAGTTCATCGATCAACCGGTCAAGAACTATTCCTCAGGCATGTACGTGCGGCTGGGGTTTTCGGTGGCCATCAACGTCGATCCGGAGATTCTGTTGGTCGACGAAGTGCTGGCAGTCGGTGACGCGGGGTTCCAGCACAAGTGTGCGGAGAAGTTCGCACTGTTCCGGCGAGAGGGACGAACCGTCGTGGTGGTGTCGCACTCGATGCCCCAGCTTCGAGGTATGGCGGACCATGCTGCGTGGCTCCGGCAGGGTGCACTCGAAGACGTGGGGCCCGCGAACGTCGTGCTGGAGAGGTACCTCGATTCCACCCGCGCCGACGTTCGGATCGAGTCGGACGGTCGCGTGCAGTGGGGGTCGGGCGAGGCAGTGGTCGACCGGGTGGAAGTGCTCGACAGTTGCGGGAAGCCCTTTCCTGAGGTGGTTCCCAGTGGTGCGGAAATTCTCCTGCGCTTGCATTACACAGCGACGCAACGGATTGACAATCCCGTGTTCGGGTTCTTCGTCGAGGCTGGCGATGGCACATACATCTGGGGAAACAACACACGGGACGTGCACTTTCGTGTGGAGCACATCGAGGGTGCCGGGGCTGTCGATTTGAGAATTCCAGCAATTCCCCTGGCCGTAGGTGAATTCATGGTGGGCGGCTCCGTCATGGATTTCTCCGCGCAGCATGTCTTCGACTGCGTGCGTGATGCGGCTCGTATCAACATCGGCCGCGGTCACCCAGTCGAATCGGGTGGATACATCACCATGGGTGGTACGTGGAGTGTTTCTCTCGGATCAGCACTGACGCAGCCGTGAGCCGGATTCCCGTGCACCGTAGGTAGGTCGGCGAGCCACGTTCTGCCAGATCCGTCCACAACGACCTCGGCCACGCACTGCTTGCCGAAACACAGACACCCAGCGATGTACGGACACCGGATTCCACTCATTCGCTCGGGGTCTTCGCATCTCTGCGCTCAAATCCGCTGCACCACTTGCGCTGATTGGACAGCGCAGCGCTATCTAGATAGCGCTGCACCCCAGACTCACCGATAGTGATCCACGTCACCGCACCCAGGAAATGTGACATGGATCCGCCGCGGTGCTTGCCCAGGACGGGCCTCGACCGAGAAACCAGAGTTAGTCACGTGCTGGCCGCGTCGACGCTGCCACCGCCGAGCGCCCGGACGATCCACTCGAGACGGGCCTGCGCTATCCGGATCCACCCGCCGGTCGGACGCGCACATCACCTTCGGTACATCAAGAGACAGGAATTGAGTTCATGACAGACACCGTTGAATCAGACACTCCGTTGCGGGCACTGGGCCTTCGAGCCCTCGGTACCGCGCACACCTGGCTCGCTATCGGCGGGTCGGCGTTGATCGCCATCGCACCCCTGGGGATGCCCTGGATCCACACCCCCGCCAACGACGCCGCCAACCTTCCTGCGGCGGATCTGAGTTTCGCCGACCTGCGCACCCTCACCGGCCAGGGCGCCGTCCCGACCAACACACTCCAGCAGGCGTATTTCGGGTGGCTGGCCTGGCCCCTGATCGTGGTGACGCTCCTCGCGGCCGCCGCCATGATCGCGATCCGCACATCCTGGTCGGCGATCGCGTTGGCGGCGGTGAGCGTGGCCGCCCTGGTGGTGACAACGTTCGCAGTGAAGGGTCCATTGACGTGGTCGGCGTTCCTCGACCAAGCCCCCAACATGCGAATCGGTGGCGTGCTCGTACTCGTCGGATGGCTCCTCACCCTGGCGGCGGGCGCGTCGGGGTCGCGGGGACGCGCCTGAGCACTCACTCGGGCCCGAGGAGGACCGATCCGTTGCCGGATCGGGTGTGGGGATCCGCCGGCGCCGCCCGCCCGGCAGATCCCCCAGGTCAAGAAAAGTGACACTGAATTTACAAAATGCGGAGAGTCGCTTATGTTGGTCTCGTGGCTTCCCCCAGAACCGTCGAGCAGTCCGACGATTCGCGGCTGCCGTCGACGACCAAGGGTCGAGGCACCCGTCAGCGGCTGCTGTCGGCGGCCACCGACCTGTTCGACCAGCACGGCTATGCGGGTGTGCGCGTCAGTGACATCACCGAGGCTGCAGGTTTGTCGCCGGGGGCGTTCTACCGATACTTCACCGACCGTCGTGAGCTGATGTTGGTGCTCCTCGAAGAGCTCACCGCGGAAGCGTTCGATTTCGTGCGATTCCCTTGGGACGAAAACGATCCGATGGAGTCGGTCTTCCGGTCCACCCAGCTGTACTTCGAGTTCTACGAGGCACATCGGCCCCTGTTTGCGATTCTGGTCGAACTCGGCCAGACCGACCCGGACGTCGCGAACATCTGGGCCTCATCCCGCAAGGCTTTCTACTCACGCATCGCCCAGTCACTGCGCCGGGGAACCGATGCGGGCAAGTTGCGAGTCGACCTCGACATCAATGTCGCTGCCGAACTCATGGGCGGCATGACCGAGTTCTATGCCTTTCAGCGCTTCGTCCTCGATGATGGCGTGACCACGGCGGTTCCCATCGACGAGAGCACACGCAACCTCGTCGCGATCTGGACCTCGGGTCTGGTCCGCCACACCTAGAAACCAGTACGCGAGTGCGTCGGCGACGTCCGCTTCCCGCGTCGACGCCCTGCCGCAGCCGGGCCCGACGCCGGCGGGATCGAAACCGCCCTCTCGCACCATCACGCAGAAGTGAGTCAAGAATGAACGACGCCGTCATTGTCGCCGCCGTACGCACCCCTGTGGGAAAGAGGAACGGCGCACTGTCCTCTCTCCATCCCGCCGACCTGTCAGCCCACGTGCTGGAATCGCTCGTCGATCGCACCGGAATCGACCCGTCCGTCGTCGACGACGTCGTGTGGGGGTGCGTCAGTCAGGTCGGCGAGCAGACCTTCGACATCGCCCGCACCGCGGTCTTGTCGGCCCGCTGGCCGGAGAGCGTCCCCGGCACCACCGTCGACCGGCAGTGCGGTTCTTCTCAACAGGCGGTGCATTTCGCCGCCGCCGGACTGATCGCAGGTCAGTACGACGTGGTGGTTGCCGGTGGGGTCGAGAGCATGTCGCGGGTGCCCATGGGATCTGCCGCCGGGTCGGACAATCCGCTGGGGCAGCGCTACGCGCACCGTTATGGGCCGGAGTTCCCGAGCCAGGGCATCGGTGCCGAGATGATCGCCGACAAGTGGGGCCTGTCCCGCCGCACTCTCGACGAGTTCGCACTGCAATCGCACGACCGCGCCGCTGCCGCCGCCGACGACGGGCTGTTCGCGGATGAGATCGCACCGATCGACGTCGACGGGCAGACCATCACCGCGGATGAGGGAATCCGGCGCGGCGGCACCCTGGACCGGCTCGCCCAGCTCCAGCCGGCGTTCCGTCCCGACGGCCGCATCACCGCCGCCAACGCGTCGCAGATTTCCGACGGCTCGGCGGGTTTGCTGATGATGACCAGCGAAGCAGCCGCCCGCGCGGGCCTCGTTCCCCTCGCCCGGGTCCACACCGCGGTCGTCGCGGGGTCGGCGCCGATGCCCATGCTTACCGGTCCGATCCCGGCGACGCAGAAGGCGCTGGCCAAGTCGGGCCTGAAGATCGGAGACATCGGTACCTTCGAGGTCAACGAAGCGTTCGCCTCGGTGGTCCTGGCGTGGGCGGCAGAATTCGACGTCGACATGACCCGCGTCAATCCCCGTGGCGGTGCGATCGCACTCGGTCATCCACTCGGCGGATCCGGTGCCAGGTTGATGACGACCATGCTCTCCCACATGCGCGCGGAGAACATTCGCTACGGGCTGCAGACCATGTGTGAGGGCGGCGGGCAGGCGAACGCGACCATCCTGGAACTTCTCTGACCCACTGACGCGCCAGACGCATCCATTCGGCCGGTCGACCATCCAGATGATGGCCGGCCGGATGCGATTCCGCCCTCGCGAGGCCTCAGTCCCAGGGCTACGCGCGATCCTCGGTCGGGGGACCAGGGGCGATGGGAGCGACACACGGCGCGCACCGGGATTGTTGCGTCGAGCGGACAGCACCGCGTGGAACGGATAGCGGGGACCGCGCTACCCGAGAAGAGTCGTCCACGTCACATCATCGATGGGAGCTTGCATGTTTAACACCACGCCGACAGGTAGGGCGTCTCGCGAATCCACCTTCCCCGCACGAACAGCGATCGGCACGCCTGCGGCCCGCCGGGACGGAGGGCTCCGATGAAGCTCCTCACCTACCGCGTTGACGGCAAGGACTCCTTCGGCGTGGTGACCGCGGACGGGGTCATCGACGCGGCGGCTCTCCTCGGCGGCGCTGCCACCTCGCTGCGCGAACTGCTTGAACGCGACCTGACGGGTCGGCTCGCCGAACTGAGCGCCGCTGCCGCACCCACCTACTCACTCGACGAGATCGAGTACCTGCCACCGATCCCGGATCCCGCCAAGATCTTGTGTGTGGGCGTCAACTACGCCGACCACCGCGCCGAAACCGGTCAAGCCGAGTTGCCGACGCATCCGACCATCTTCAGCCGGTTCGCGGACACCCAGGTCGGGCACGGGCAACCCGTGGCTCGGCCGGCGAACTCCGAGCAGCTGGACTACGAGGGCGAGGTCGCACTCGTCATCGGGCGGGCGGCCAGCGCCATCGAGACCGACGACGACGCGCGCGCCGCGATCGCGGGACTGTCGTGTTACAACGACCTGAGCGTGCGCGACTGGCAACTCCACAATTCGCAGTGGCTGCCGGGCAAGAACTTCCACGGCGTGGGATCGTTCGGCCCCTATCTGGTGACGATGGACGAGTTCGACGATCTCCCCTCGGTCCGCCTGACCACCCGGGTCAACGGTGAACTCCTGCAGGACGCGAAGCTGGACCAGCTGATCTTCGGGTTCACCGACATCCTGCGCTACGTCACCGGGTTCACCCCCCTCGCTCCCGGTGACGTCGTCGTCACCGGCACACCGGGTGGGGTCGGTCTGGTCGCCGATCCGCCCCGCTTCCTCGCACCCGGCGACGTGACGGAGATCGAGGTCTCGAATATCGGTGTGCTCCGGAACGAGATCGTCGCACCCACGGGTAGCTCTCGATGACAACCCGTCCGTGGTCGAGCACTTATCCCCCGGCCCTTCCGGCAGTCATCGATCCTCAGTTCGGATCGATGCTCGATGTGTTCCGGTCCACGGTGGCGACCGGTCCCGACAACATCGCCATCGCGTACTTCGACGGCACGATATCGTTTCGTGAGTTGGACATTCGTTCCGACGCCCTGGCTCTCGCTCTCGTCGAGGGCGGCTTCGCCCCCGGCGACCGGCTCGCGATCTACACCCAGAACAACCCGGCCTTCGTCGTCGGACTGATTGCCGCCTGGAAGGCCGGTGGCATCGCCGTTCTGATTAACCCGATGAACAAGGCCCGCGAGGTCACCTATCTGCTGACCGACTCCGGCGCCACCGCCCTGTTGAGTCTCGATGATCTGTACGCCACCGTCGCCCGCGAGGTCGTCAACAGTGGGCAGACCGCGGTCACCCAGGTCGTTGTCACCTCGTCCCGCGACGATCAGACGCGGGGCGATCCCCGGGTGCTGCGCGTCGGCGATCCCGTCGACATCGCCGGTGCGCAGCGGCTGACCGACCTGATCGAGCGGTTCCGCGGCCAGAAACCGACGGCGGTCCTTTCCGACGGGCCGGCACAGCCGGCGGTATTGACCTACACCTCGGGAACCACCGGGGTGCCGAAGGGCGCGGTGAACACTCACGGCGGGCTGGCGTTCAACAGCCAGACCTATCGTGACTGGATGGGGCTCGACGGCGAGGACGTGATCCTCGGCATCGCCCCGTTGTTCCACATTACCGGCCTCGTCGGTCACGTCTGTCTGTCGTTGCTTCTCGGCGCCGAACTCGTCCTGCTGCACCGTTTCGACGGGGCGGTCGTGGTCGACGCCATCCGTGAGCACCGCCCGACCTTCACGGTCGGCGCCATCACGGCGCTGAGCAATCTCGCGTCCGTGGCGGGCGCGAGCAAGGACGACTTCTCGTCCCTGCGAGTCGTCTACTCCGGTGGCGCCCCGGTCTCCCCCGAGATGCACGCAGATCTCCTCTACAAGACCGGGATGAATGTGCACAACATCTACGGGATGACCGAGACCACCTCCCCCACCCACGCTGTCCCGCTGGGGGTGCCGGCACCGGTCGACCCGGACACTGGTGCACTCTCGGTCGGGGTGCCCGTGTTCAACACCGGAGCGCGTGTCGTCGACGACAACGGTGTCACCGTGCCCGCCGGGCAGATCGGCGAGATCGTCGTCTCCGGACCACAGGTCATACCCGGCTACTGGAACAAGCCGGAGCAGACCGCGGAGAAGCTGATCGGCGGTGAACTGCGCACCGGGGACGTCGGATTGATGGACAGTGCCGGATGGTTCTACCTCGTCGACCGGAAGACGGACATGATCATCGCCTCCGGGTACAAGGTCTGGCCGCGTGAGGTCGAAGGTGTGTTGTGCAGCCACCCTGACGTCTACGAGGCCGCGGTGATCGGTGTCGAAGACGCCTACCGCGGAGAAACGGTGAAGGCGTTCGTGTCCCTGAACCCCGGAGCCACGACCAGTGCGGAAGACCTGATCGCGTTCAGCAAGGAGCATCTGGCCGCGTACAAGTATCCCCGCATCGTGGACATCATCGAGACCCTGCCGAAGAACCCCGCAGGCAAGATCCTCCGCCGCGAACTGCGCTGAGTACCAAATCTCGAGCACACTCGCCCTGTCCCTGCGATCTGCATCTCGCGTTATTCCACCATTGAGTTAAGGACATAGCAATGAAGAACGTATCGTTCGACTTCACTGGCCAGTCGGTCATCGTCACCGGAGGTGCCCGCGGGATCGGCCTCGAACTCGGCCGATTCTTCGTCCACTCCGGTGCCGAGGTTTTTCTGGTGGACTTCGACGCCGACGAGGTCGGGAAGGCCGCCGCCGAGATCGGTGCGCGCGGTGTCCACGCCGATGTGAGCAGCACCGCCGACATCGAGCAGGCCGTCGAGCAGGTCATTGCCGAGACCGGCCGGCTCGACGTCATCGTCAACAACGCCGGTATCCTCCGCGACAAAGTGCTGTGGAAGCTCACCGACGACGACTGGGAACAGGTCCTCGCCATCCACGCCGGCGGCACCTTCCGACTCACCCGTGCGGCCGTGCCGCACTTCCGTTCCCAGGGCTACGGCCGGGTCGTCAACGTCACCTCGTACACCGGTCTACACGGCAACACCGGTCAGGCAAATTACGCCACCGCCAAGGCCGGCATCATCGGTTTCACCAAGACCGCCGCCAAGGAACTCGCCCGGTTCGGTGTCACCGTCAACGCCATCTCCCCCAACGCCGAAACCCGCATGGTGGCCTCGATCCCGGACGGTAAGAAGGCCGAACTCGCCGCGGCCATCCCGTTGGGTCGCTTCGGCGATGCCACCGAGATGTGCGCGGCCGTCGGGTTCCTCGCCTCTCGGGAGGCCGGATACATCACCGGTGTCGTGCTGCCGGTCGACGGCGGCATCTCGATCTGATGGCCACGTTCACCTACGACGCACTCGCCGGTGCCGCCGGCACCGATCTCGGTCACAGCCGGTGGATCGAGATCGATCAAGACCGCATCGACGCCTTCGCCGACGTCACCGAGGATCGCCAGTGGATCCACGTCGACCGCGAGCGTGCCGCGCAGAGTTCCTTCGGCTCGACCATCGCCCACGGCTACCTCACGTTGTCGCTGGTCGCGGGGTTCCTCGACGAGATCTTCCATCTGGAGGACGTCGGTATGTCGATCAACTACGGCACCGACCGGGTGCGTTTCCCGCACCCGGTCAAGGTCGACAGCCGCGTACGCGGGCACGGTGAGATTGTCGACGTGGCTACCGTGTCGACCGGTCTGCAGGCCACCGTGCGGATCACGGTGGAGATCGACGGCGTCGAACGGCCCGCCTGTGTCACCGACGTTCTGATCCGCGTCATGCCTGCTCGTGACACCTCGCTGGTCTGACGTTCTGGACGGCGCGAGAGAGGGCCGCCGAAGGCTCGTAGCCATCGGCGGCCCTTTTGGCGCATCAGAACTCATGCGCCGGAATGGATACCGCGCTAGATCTTGGCGCTTCGCTTGCGTCGCGTCCGTGTGGTGACACCGTGCTGGTGTCGCCGGCAGGCCTCGGACAGTGTGCCGTGCACGGTGGTTCCGAGGTGCCGACCATTGCGATCGCGGTCGACAATGGCAGCGAGCCGCTGGTAGAACACAGCACGCGGTAGTCCGAAGTTGACGAAAACTTCCTCGTCCGCGGGTCCGCCGAAGGGGCCCACACCACGGCGAACTTGACCAGAGCGTCGTCGTCTGGGGTCAACACGTGGAAATCATCTTTCTGATCGGGTGTCGTCGAACGCTCGGCAGCGACGAGACATCGGGGTACTGAAGGGCGCTGGGTCCTGTGCGCAGAATTCGTACTGCTTGCGTTACACGCGACTGACCGTGAGACGTGAAACGTACGGCTCTCCCGTGTGGACCGTCACGCTACCGGCCTCGGAGAGCGGGTCCTCCTCGAACACCGGCGGCCCGGTAACCAGTGCGGCCGTGGGCAGCAGATCTCGCGCCGAGATGACGAGTTCGAGTTGCTCTCCCGCGTGCCAGATCATGCCCATGGGCCAGATCGGCACGTCCACCGAGACCACCTCGCCCGGAGTCAACGGGCACGCCCGCTCATGCCGGTGCACGGGAGCCAGGGCGGTGGACACCTCGGTGTCCAGCTCGCGATGGGATGCTCGAAGCTGACCCTTCGCGCCGGGAACCGGGACACCCATCGGCAGGAACGGCAACAGCGGCTCGCCCGCCGAATCCAACTTGCGCACAAAGACGTAGAGATCGACATCGGGCGCGCTCCGATTCGATGAAGAGCCGCAACGCCATCGGGCCGGTCAGCTCGGTGTCGCTGGTGAACGGCATGCGGAACACGGTCATCCCCTGTTCGGCGTTGAAACTGGTGCTCGCTGCCGCCTCCGGCGACCGTGTGGACAATTGGGCGGTCGCAGCATCGAGAAAGAGCGCGGTTTCCTCTGCGCGGGCCAACGGCCACTGCTGTTCGGGCCGGTCGATCAGGTCCGTCCCGCCGGGGTCGAGGATCGCCAGACGCACGCGGGGAGTGTGCGGCCAATCATTGGCCTCACCCTTGACCACGTGGTCGAAGAATCGCAGGAGATCGTCCTCGTGCTCGTACTGGTCCGGCCACTCCAGGGTGTTGTGCACCCTGAGCCACGACCGGCCCTTGTCGAGCCGGGCGAACGCGTCCAGGGTGCCGCGCACGTGTAATGGGTTGGTCCAACTGGCGACGACGGAGGCAGGTACGTCGATGGCCTCGACGTCGGCGATCTTCGAGCGCCAGTAATCGTCGAGGAGCGGGTGCTTGTCGAGCATCGCGACAGCGTCTTCGACTTCGTTGCGACCGTAGTTGTTTGCCACCAGCACCTCGACGAACCCCGTTTCCGGGATGCCGCCGCGGCTGCAGAGGTCACGGTAGATGCCGGTGAATCCCTCCCAGGGGGCGATTGCGACCAGGTGTGGCGGCCGGAGCGCCGCAATACGCCACTGCATGGCGGCCAACCACGAGTTGCCGGCCAGGGCGACCGCGCCGGTGCACCAATCCTGGGCGGCGATCCACTCGACGACGTCGTAGCCGTCCTGCGCTTCCTGATCGCTGAAGAATTGCCCGCGCCCTTCTGATTCGAACGCGCCGCGTGGGTCGATGTGGACGACCGCGTAGCCTTCGGCGCACCAGAATGCGGGGTCGGGGCCTTCGAACTTCTCCAGGCCCGATGTCGCGGTCTCGGCGACGCCCGCACGATTCGGGAACAGGTCGTAGGTCCAGAATCCACCCTGCTTGCCGTAGGGGCTCCACACCAGGATGGCGGGAACCGCGGTTTGGGCGGTCGGCCGATAGACGTCGGTATAGATCGTGGTGCCATCCGGCAATGTCAGCGAGAGGTCCCGGTCGAGTTGGATGTCGCAGCTCAGGGGGCGACCGTTCGGTGAGTAGGTGGTGCCTGATTGCAGCACCGAATGGCCCGGCCTATGGCCTCGCCAGTTGGCCTGTGGACTCTCCGGTGGGGTCGCCTGCCGGTAGATGACCTCATTCTCGTGGACTGACATTGAAATGCTCCCATCGTGGAGAGACCAGTTGAGTTCGGCTCCCGACCATGCCCGCTGCGGCGCAGCGGACAACCGAAGCCCGGGGCACCAGGGCGGGCTCTTGCCTGACCAGGTTTGTTCTCCCACCATGCGACGGCCGAGGATTCGCCGCTATCCGTCTGACGCAGTGTTGTCCGTCACACGCAGACTGTCCGTCCGCTCGACTCGGCTATCGACGCATATTTGCGGCGACAGGGGTTCACGGTTGCGCTGACGGGATAACGGCACGCCAAACGGATAGCGGCCGAACCGCGGATCTCGCAGAGTGCTCTGAGTCACTTGGAGAAAGAGAGGAACTGGCGCCCTAGCGGGCCGATCCCAATGCGCGACTCGCATGTGCCGCGATGCGCAGGGAGCCGACTATGCGCTCGCAATGCCGACACCCGGCTCCGGAAACAGATCGCGAGTTCCGCGACGACACTGGTGGAAAGACAGAGGTCACGAACAATGTCCACACCCAATAACGACGGCGACGCAGCACGGTCCCATTGGCGGGGCGCCGAGGAAGCAGCGGCGTTGCAGCCGTCGGCCGGCTACGGCGGTTTCGCGCCCCGCCCACCGGGACTCTTCGCGATCAAGCGCGGCATCGTCGATGCGTCCACCCTGCCGGAGCCACTCAAGCACGTATTCCGGGAGTACGACGAGAACCTCGCCTCGCCCTTCGTGGGCTTGACCAGCGATGGCAACGTGATCCCAGACCTCTATCCCCTCCGTGACACGGGAATCTCCACGAAACCGATCGCGGAAGCCGGTCGCCGGTATGTCGACCTACTCGACGCCTCCGAACGCGCGAACGGCATCCTCCCCATCGACTCCCCGGCGTGGCGAGGCTGGATCAACGCCTTCGCACCCCGCCCACCGCACGGACTTCTGCTCGATGAACTCTCCCCGGAGCAACGCGACGCCGCGCTGGCCGTGTTCGAGGCAGCACTGTCGCCGCAGGGTTTCGAGCAACTGCGGAACAACATGCGGATCAACGCAGCACTCGGCGAGATCGCACCCGGATACGAGGACACCCTCCGCGAATACATGTACTGGTTCACGATCTTCGGCGAGCCATCCGACGACCAACCTTGGGGGTTCCAGCTCTACGGTCACCACGCCTGCGTCAACATCTTCATCATCGGCGGCCAACTCACAGTCGGACCGATGTTCCTCGGCGCCGAACCCCGAGTGGTCGAGGGCGGCACCCACGCCGGGATCCGGGCCTTCGACACGGAGTTGTCCCTTGCGCTCGCCGTGATGGACAGCCTCACACCCGAGCAGCGTCAGAAGGCAGTGCTGTCCGAGTCGGTGAAGTGGGCCGACCTGCCGCCGGAACTCGCACACCCAACCGAGGGCCGCATGCGCGGTTCGGTGGCACGGGACAACGCGGTCGTTCCCCTCGACGGGATCAGCGCGACCGAACTCAACCCGGAGCAGCGGAAGCTGCTGCGGGCGCTCATCGAACACTACGTCGACCGCCTCCCGCAAGAGCACGCGCAACTGAAGATGGCAGAGATCGACGCACACTTCGACGAGACAAACTTCGCCTGGGCAGGCGTCCCGAACGTCGAGGAACCCTTCTACTACAAGATCCAGAGCCCCGTGATCTTCGTCGAAGTCGACGCACACTCTGGGATCTTCCTATCCAACGACGACCCCAAGCCCTTCCACATCCACAACATCGTTCGCATCCCCAACGGCAACGACTACGGTCACGCCTGGCTACAGCAGCACCAAGAGCAGGAGGAAAAAAGCACGTCGTGACGCGGGTCCGGGACGGAGTCGAATCTGCCCCGGCAGCAGAGCGAAACTCTGTTCTCACGCACGTCGGCAGCAGTTCCCGAACCGTCCTGCTGACCGTCCTCATGGCACCCGGCAGTGACAACGATCCGACAATCATTCTTCGCGATCGATGTCGTCGAGCCAGCAGGCTTCGACCCTTGCCCTCGATGCCATCAAGGATGTCGGTGAGTCCTCGAGATGGGCTGGTGCCCGTCGGGCGATGATACCGAGTTCGGAGTGACCCTGGTCCAACTCGACCTCGGTCGGGACCCCGCTTACATCCCGATAGACACGTCGCAGTTTCCATCTCGATACCCCGACCACGAGGTCCATCATGGCCGCCGCCGCGTTGCACGCTCCCAACCTGCAGTACGAGAGCACTCCCGTCGCCGACACCAGTTGGCGTCACCGTGGGGCCTGCGGCTACTACGGGCCCGCACTCTTCTTCGGACTGGACAGCGAAGGAGAACCCGCCGGTGATCGACTTCGTCGAGAACGGCGTGCCAAGGCCATCTGCAGCAGATGCCCGGTGCTCGTCCTCTGCCGCGAATTCGCGCTTCAGTCCGGCGAATTCGGAATCTGGGGAGGTACCACGGAGCGAGAACGCCGGTGCATTCGCGACAAGAGAGCCCGCGCATGCACCTGAAGGTGATCTCCCACGATGCGCCTTCCCCGATCACTGACAGGTAGCACATGTTCAAGTCCGGTAGCGGCCGTCGCATCGATTTGCACGACTTAGGAATTATGAACACTGCAGAAAACCACGCGGTACACGGATGGTTCCGTTTCGACCGCGTTTCCAGAAACCACAGCGCTGACGCGAGTACCAGCAACCGGGCATCGTCATCGCCTGCTAACTGCTGGGTGCTCGGTGACGACCACGATGTGGTCGTCGTCGATGCCCCGGGTGAGCCGGAGACGATTGTCGCTACGGTCGGAGATCGCCGCGTGACCGCCGTGATCTGCACCCAAGGTGGCCACGCACATACCGCAGCCGCAGTCGATGTGGCGTGGACGCTGTGCGCACCGGTTCTACTGCATCCAGCCGATCACGCCCTCTGGGAAGAGACACACGAACAGTCCCGGTATTGGCGACTCGAGGACGGCCAGCGCATCGCTGTCGCCGGCGAACAACTAGAGGTCATGCACACCCCGGTCACCACTGCAGGCTCTGTGTCACTGCACTTTCCGAGGCTGAAGACCTTGTTTACCGGCGACGCTCTCGGGTCCGGTTGTGAACCGTCCGACCATTGTCCTCCGTGGTCTCCGGAGTTGTCGTTGCTGTCGGATCTCCCGGACAACACCTACGTGTATCCGGGACACGGAAGCAGTTTCCTGCTCGGTGAGATTGCTTCACCGACCGATCGATGGGTGCGACACAGCGCATGACCGACACCACCGACCCGCTCGTCTACGACGAGAACGATGTGCAGATCACTGCTCCGAAGACCTATGCCGCCGGGATACCGGCGGTGCTGGTCTCCTTGCGCCACGGCCTCGAACAGATGGGCCCGGTGCGCACCGCCCGCACCCTGGCGAAGCTGAATCAACGGCACGGTTTCGACTGCCCGGGCTGTGCCTGGCCGGAAACACCCGGCCACCGCAAGCTCGCCGAATTCTGCGAGAACGGCGCCAAGGCCGTCGCCGAAGAAGCCACCACCCGCACCGTCGACCCGGACTTCTTTGCGCGCCATTCGGTACCGGAACTGCTCGAGCGCACCGACTACTGGCTCGGCCGCCAGGGCCGGCTCACGCACCCGATGATCGTGCGCCCCGGCAGCAAGCATTACGAGCCGATCGGCTGGGACGAAGCGTATGCGGTCATCGCCGATCATCTCCGTGCCCTGCCGGACCCGGATCGGGCGATCTTCTACACCTCCGGGCGTACCTCCAACGAAGCGGCCTTCGTCTACCAGTTGATGATCCGGGCGTTCGGCACCAACAACATGCCGGATTGTTCGAACATGTGCCACGAGTCCTCCGGCACGGCCCTGTCGGAGACCATCGGTATCGGCAAGGGCTCGGTGTCGGTCACCGACCTCGAGCACGCCGACCTGATCCTCGTCGCCGGCCAGAATCCGGGCACCAACCATCCGCGCATGCTGTCGGTGCTGGAAAAGGCCAAGGCCCACGGCGCGAGGATCATCGCGATCAACCCCCTGCCCGAAGCGGGGCTGCTGCGCTTCAAGGACCCCCAGAAGGTCCACGGCGTCGTCGGCCACGGGGCGGCCATCGCCGACGAGTTCCTGCAGATCCGCCTCGGCGGTGATCAGGCCCTGTTCCAGGGTTTGGCGAAGCTGCTGCTCGACGCCGAGGACCGCCATCCCGGCACCGTCCTCGACCGCGCCTTCCTCGAGTCCTCCTGCACCGGTTTCGAGCAGTGGGCCGAGCACATCCGGGCGGTGGACCTGGGCACAGTGCTCACGGCGACGGGTCTGACCCGCATCCAACTCGACGCCACCGCCGCCGCCCTGATCGAATCCAAGTCCACGATCATCTGCTGGGCGATGGGTTTGACCCAGCACACCCATGGCGTGGCGACCATCGAAGACGCCGTCGCGCTGCTGCTCATGCGGGGGATGATCGGCAAGCCCGGAGCCGGGGTGTGTCCGGTGCGGGGGCACTCCAACGTCCAGGGTGATCGCACCATGGGTATCTGGGAGAAGGCGCCCGAATCGTTCCTGCAGGCCCTCGACGACGAATTCGGCATCAGCTGCCCCCGTGCGCACGGTTTCGACGCGGTCGATTCGATCCGTGCCATGCGCGACGGACACGCATCGGTGTTCATGGCCATGGGCGGGAACTTCCTGTCCGCCACCCCGGACACCGACGTCACCGCCGTCGCGCTGCGCACCTGCGCCCTGACCGTGCAGATCTCGACCAAACTCAACCGCAGTCATCTCGTGCACGGGGCCACCGGGATCATCCTGCCCTCCCTCGGCCGCACCGACAAAGATATCCGCGGCGGGCGCCGGCAACTGGTGACGGTGGAGGATTCGATGTCGGTCGTGCACCTCTCCCGCGGTGGTCTTCCTCCCGCGAGTGAGCATCTGCGCAGCGAAGTGGCCATCGTGTGCGAACTCGCCCAGGCGTTGTTCGGGCCGGAGCATCCGGTGCCGTGGGCGTGCTTCGCCGACGACTACGACAGCATCCGCGATGCCATCGCCCGGGTGATCCCCGGTTTCGAGGACTTCAACACCCGGGTCCGGCAACCGGACGGGTTCGTCCTGCCCCATCCACCGCGGGACGAGCGCCGCTTCGACACCGCTACCGGCAGAGCCACGTTTGTCGTCAACGACCTGCACTGGCTGCCGGTGCCCGAGGGGCGGGTGATCCTGCAGACCCTGCGCAGCCATGATCAGTACAACACCACCATCTACGGCCTCGACGACCGCTATCGCGGCATCACCGCCGGCCGACGCGTGTTGTTCATCAACACCTACGACGTCGACACCCTCGGATTCGTCCCGGGCCAGCGGGTGGATCTGATCTCCGAATGGACCCGCCCCGACGGCACCGTCGAAGAGCGGCGTGCCGAGGACTTCCGGCTCGTGCCCTATCCCACCCCGATCGGCAACGTCGCCGCCTACTATCCCGAAACCAATCCCCTCGTCCCCCTCGATCACGTGGCCCGCAAATCCAACACCCCGGTCTCCAAGGCGATCACCATCCGCCTTGAGCCCCACGCGAGATCCGAGGACGTGCCGGAGATGTCCCGCCGTGAACTCGATCCCGCTCCTACCTAAAGGCACACCTCGATGCTGACCTTGATCGCCCACGCCGTCGTTGCGACCGCCCACCTGCCGTTGCGCTACCTCGGGGTGTCCTTGCCGCTGCCTGCACCCGGGATCGAACAGCGTGTACTGGTAGGTCATCACGGCATTCACGAGGATGGATTCGATCCATGGGACGAGTAACCACCCGCACGCGGATCACCCGGCTCGAGGGGCAACGCCGGTCGGTGCGGCCGGACACCGTGGTCGTTGAAGAACCCCTCGAAATTCGCCTCAACGGCACCGCGCTGGCGGTGACGATGCGCACCCCGGGCTCCGATATCGAACTCACTCAAGGGTTTCTGCTCACCGAAGGGATCATCACCGACCGCGACGACATTACCGCGATCCGCTACTGCAACAGCACCGACGAGCGCGGACGCAACACCTACAACGTCCTCGACGTCGACCTCGCCCCCGACGTCGACCTGCCCGAGACCGGGCTCGAACGCAACTTCTACACCACCTCCTCGTGCGGGGTGTGCGGCAAAGCCTCCCTCGACGCGATCCGCCAACGCACCCGCCACTCCCCTGCCCACGACCCGGTCGTCGTCGATCCGGTCGTCCTGGCGACGATGCCGGACACGCTCCGGCACGCCCAGACGACCTTCGACCGCACCGGGGGGCTGCACGCCGCAGGGTTGTTCACCGCCGAGGGGGACCTGCTTGCCCTACGCGAAGACGTCGGTCGGCACAACGCCGTCGACAAGATCATCGGCTGGGCCGTCGAGCATCGACGGTTGCCATTGCGCCGCACCGTTTTGGTCGTGAGCGGACGCGCCTCCTTCGAACTGACCCAGAAAGCCGTCATGGCCGGCATCCCCATCCTGGCCGCCGTCTCCGCCCCCTCATCCCTGGCCATCGACCTCGCCCACGACGCCGGCCTGTCCCTCATCGGTTTCCTTCGCGGGGACACCATGAACATTTACACCCACCCGAACCGGCTACACAGCTGCGACCGATCCATCAACGCGTCATACCCGCCCCCGAGCTCCACCTGACCTGCCCCTCCCACCATGTGGACGAGAACACAAATAGACCCCCATCGAGCACAGGACCTCCAGATGACATACCGCCGCAAGACCGTCGACCCCGTCGCCGCCAACAACGATCTCACCGACATCGATCTCGCCGCAGTGGTCGAGGCGCTGACCGGCGAACCCTTCGACCATGCCGAACCCGACTCAAAGCGCCGCGCACCGCGAGGTGACACTCGCCGCTGATCACCTGGGCCGGGACGGTCGCGAGGACCTCCCCACTGGGCAGCTAATCCTGGACACCCTGCGTATCACTTGATCGACGGCTCTCGGTACTCATTCCCGTTCCCTACCGGGCCCGGCCCTCGGCATGAAACGCACACCCTCACCTCGATACTGTCTTTGCTGATGATCGACACTCGTCGCCTTGAATGCTGGCAATGGTTGCGTCGCACGCTCCGCGTGCAATGCGTGCAATGCGTGCACGAGCTGTTCCTGCCATAGAAGACCTTCGCGTCAGCCCGCTTTGCCGGTCTCAGCGGTAGGCCCGGCAGACGGTGATCGCGCTCGTTCTAGGCTCGGTAGCCGTGCAGGCCTTCATCGACGAAAACACCGTCCGCGGCATCATGGTGGTCGCTGCGGTAGCCGACCCGTCCGCGCTGGACCAGGCCCGTCGGACATTGACGGCGTTGCGACTGAAAGGCCAAGAACGCATCCACTTCAGTCCGAACGAGACACACGCCGGCGCGCCATCTGCTCGGCGTTGGTGACCTGGGATATACACGTCCGCGTCTACCATGCCGCCGAACTCGCACCCAAAATCAAACGTCCCCGATGCCTCGAAGCACTCGTCGGCGACCTGGCCGAGCTACCGCTCTCCCGGTTGGTGCTCGAGCAGGACGATTCGACGGTCAAGTCCGACCGGCGAATCCTGTCGAGGCCACTGGCAAGCACGGGCTGCGTGACCGGCTGACCTATCACCATCTGCGGGCCAAACAGGAACCGATGCTGTGGATTCCGGACGCGGTCGCGTGGTGCCTGGCCAAAGGAGGCGAAGGCCCGCTCGCGTGCGGCCGCTGATCGGCAAGACGATGATCGTGGAATAGAAACGCGAAACCCGGCTCACCAACCGTCTGGAAGGCTGCCGGGTCCACTTCACCCGTGCTACTGCCCTGGGCACAATCCACGATGCCAGAGCCGGCGAGTGTGCGCAACTACGTGCGCACTCGTGCGTAGCTTCGGAGGTGGTGACGGTGCGCGGGCCGCGCGGTCGACGCCAATACCGCTGCTTGTACCGGATTCGCAGGCGGAACTCGGTCGATCCGCTGTTCAGTGTTACAAGGGCCATGCGGTGGGTCCACTTTCCTGCTCCAGCGAACGGGAAGCTTCATCGCTTCCCAGAAAATGGTTGCCTTCGCCGGATTGAAGACCGGCACGGATGGCGGCGCGATGCGCGCCGCGATGTCGCGGCCAGGTTGTTCGTACACGAATTGCAGGCAATGCTCGGCGATCTCGACGTTCACCGCATCAGGTGGGCACGCCACGAGGGTTGACCGAGGTCACAGAGAAGGTGAATTCGCAACAATGATGCCGGCTGCGAGAGTTGCGGCCCTCCGAGCCGAAAGTCTTTCTTTCACAATAGCTCCGACATACCCGCCGTACCTCTTGCGGCAGGGGTGCTTGCGTGGAGGCGATCGCTGTTCGGGGTGAGGAACCCCAGCGAGGATCCACCTGCCAACCAGAGAAACGGCGATGCACGCCTTGCATCGCGATGCTTGCACTGCACGCTGTGCGTGCGAAGCATGCCCTGCGTGCATCGCCCCTCCCCTGCCGATAGGGCGCTCTTATGTCATGTGAACTGCGACCGATTGTGCGCGACCATAGTGTCGAAGGCATCACCGATCCCGTTCTCACATGGCGAGGCTGGTGTGGCCCTTGAACGGTTGCGAAGTCTCTCCTGCCGGCGATGCAGTGAAGGAACTATGTTACTGATTAAAAAGTAACTTCAACTGCTTGATGGCATCTATTTGCTTGCCCTCACTTTCGAAGCTCCACGCCTTACGCGCCCGCGACACTGCGGTGGTTAACTTCGAGATCGCGTCGACATGATTCGAGTCGGAAGACGTTGCGTTAAAACGGGATCCCAGGCCCGTCGGGTCATTCATCGATGCGAGGCGTTGGCTCAGCAACCCGTCAAGGAACCTGTACAGGTCGAGCACCGGCAGCCACGCACTCTCGCCGTCCGCATACTTCGCTGCGCGCATTTCTAAGTAGCACGACGAGACTGGGACGTTGCACTTGTATTTCCACGTTTTCGCCTGTCGAGCAAGCTTCTTCGCGGCCCCATTATGCTTGCGGTTCGCATCGTTGACGTACTTGTTGTGCTCCTTCGGGTGGGTCTTCATCCAACCCCCAAGAGGGTCGGGGATCCAGTAGCCGCCCTGGCCCTCAATCGGATAAGCAGGCGTTACCTCTACGTCCCCATCACTGAACTTGCACACCACTGCCGGTCGCCTGACAACGATAGTGGTGCCCGGGAAACGTGTCTGCAGCTCCTGCTTGACCTTGTTCAGGGTCGTCCACTCGGAGCTCGGCTTGACGCCCTTCAAAGACGCCATGTAATCCGCGTCGCTGTAAAGCCACACACCCGTGCCATGTCGCAGCGATCCCGTTTCGAACAATTCGTGGAGACCAAACGAGTTGTTCAACCGGTTTTGGATACTCTCCCGATGCCCCTTCGCGCCGTCGAATTGCGAGGATGAGGGCGTATACTTCGCCGTTACCTCTGCTAGGTATTGGTCCGCGGTCTGAGTCACTGCTGCTCTCCTTCAGGCAAGTCCGGCACGCTGTGCCTGAGCGATCATGTCATCCGCTGTGGTACGCATCGCGCGTTCGTTTCGGCTACGAAGACGTTTGTCGAACCAGTCAGGAACCTGGGCGTTTCGCTTACGAATCCCGGCGATGGCATCCTGGTAGTGCCTCACTCGCCCCTCAGTTGGAACGGCGTGTCCGGACATTGCAAGATCCCAGTCCTCGAGAATCCGAGACTGGGTGTCCTCCTTTTCCGCGGCGCTCTCGAAGTTCTGCCGGACCATCTCGAACGCCTCCCAAGCGAGTGGAGTGAACGGTGCGACAAGCGCCCCAAATCCTGCTCCCGCTTCCAGTCCTGCTACCCACCAGAGGGTCGCTATGACCAATGCGAAGAAGACCGTGATCGCAAGGACGGTCCAGGCCCACAAACGGTGTACCGGCGCACCCCAACCGACATTGCTCTGCTGACACACGACAATATCTAGAGGGCGTTGCAGGGTGCCGGTATCGGGATACCAGTTGCGGGTTCGCGACCCGCTGTAGCGGTCAGCCGCCCGAGCAATTTGTTGGCCAGACGGTCGATGTTTGAATGCTACGTCGTTCCACGCAAGGTCGAATATTGAGCAGTCGAAGGACTCCTGCACTGAAACGGCGAGATCGATCTGACGTCGCTCTCGGTACATCAGGATCCCGTTGATAAAAAGCAGTACTAGACCTCCAACAGATCCGACGAGGCCATCGTCGTCCACCGTCAACGAGACGACTGCAACGACGACTCCGAGGACCGCTACAGCTCCTAATCGAGACCACTGAGCGGTCTTCACATCCGCATACAGCCGGGCTTGAGCAGCGACTTTCCGAACGGAATCATTTCGGTTTTGCGCAACGCTGATTGGCGGGTTGGTGAGCACCTACGGATCTCCTGCCTACCGACATGCATGGTCAGTGGCAGGTTAGAGTCGGCCACCGACAGAGACCAGTGACCCATCAACCTACTTGGCAGTCGGGCGAGTGCACCATTCCCGGCCACGGAGAGTTTTCGCGTCGGGGACTCGACCCACATTCGCTCCAGACACCGGAGAAGCGTGAGCTGACGTGTATTCGGCAGCGTGCCGAACCCAGTTATTGCGTGAGTTTCCGAAACGTCCAGGTTGGGCGAGCACAGGCGCTGAACTGCGGCGGGGGCGCCTTTCCCTCAGTGTCCCAACAAGAACAACAGATGATCATAGTCTCTCCAGCACGCCCATCAGTTCCTCGAGGAGCGCATCGGCGCGGGTTTCTATCTCGTCGAAGACATCGGTGAGGTCCTTAAGGGCCTTGTGATCGCGGCGGCGGGCTTGGGCGCCGCGATCGTAGTAGTCGGGGTCGAGAGCGATGTCCGGCTCGACGCAGGCGTCGACATCCTCCTGCGGGGGAACAGGTAGCGCCCGGCGCGTCGGGGCGCGACCCGACAGGTGTGCCCGTACCAGCATCGCCACCGACTGCGGAGTCATCGGGTGCGCGTGCGGGAGATGCCCCCAGCGGTCGATCGGACACAGCAACGGTTGCCGTGCCTGTTCCGCATCGAGCGGGTCAGTGACAATCGCTATCGGGTCGGTGAGGTGGTGGCGCAGCAGGTGGGTGCCCGGGTACAGGTCGAGAAACGCCTGGATCTCTGCCCATCGGCGATAGATCGCGGCGGTCGGGTTGTCCCCGGTCTCGGGATCCGGTGGGAGCCGGAACCGTTCGCCGGCCCGGGTGGTGATCACCAGGGTGCCGCCGCCGAGGCGGAGGTCGCGGCGGCGCAGACGGGTGATGTCGGTGAAGCTCATGCCGGTGGCGGCGAGGACCAGTAGCAGGGCGTCGCGGCGGCCGAACAGTCCGCTCGGCCACCCTTGAGTGGGTAGCTCGGCCGCTTTCTGCAGCAGCAGGCGTCCGAGCCGGTCGAGACGCGAAGCGCGAGTGGTGTCGAGTTGCCGGCGCACCGTCTCGGTCCGCCCCGGCGCGGGATAACCGTGATCGGTGTGGACGGCGTTGATCGCCGACAGACGGCGCCGCTGCGTCGCGACGGCGGCCGGATGTTCGTGCAAAAACAACGCAAGCGTGTCGGGTGCGGCAGGGATGGGCCGGTGGTCGGCGGCGGCACACCAGTCGGCGAACAGCGCCCAGTCGTGGCGGTAGCGATTCGGGATGAGTAGGCCCAGGTCGGCATCATGAACATCGTTGCGGCGGAAGTCTTCTCGTGCGGTGCTGGTCATCGCGCTCACAACCCGAGGTTGGTGACGGCGTTGCCGATGAGCGGGGCGTTTTCGCGGGCGTAGGTTTCGAGCATGGCGGGGGTGCTGTGCCCAGTCTGACGCATGATCGCGTGCGCACTGGCGCCGTTGCGGAAGGCCTGGGTGACGAACCCGGCCCGCAGCGAATGCCCACCGAGCTGCTGGACGATGTCGGGGTCGTAGCCGGCCTGGGCGGCGCGGCGGCGGATCACCTGGTGCACCGCCGCTCCCGACAGGGCGGTGTCGGAGAGATTGCCGTTCTTACGGATCGCCCGCAACCACGGCGAGGACGGCACCATGCGCGGACGCACACCGCGGCACACGTGCGCCTCGAACGGTTCGGCGGTGCGCAGCAGCCGGATGACGGCAGGCCGACCCCCGGAGTCGAAGACGGCGACGACCTGCGCCCACCGCAGCCACGCACAGGGCGGGCAACTGGTGTGACTGTGGGTGAACGGCAGCGCCCGGACACTCCCCCGCCCCTCCTGATCGGTCTTGGACTTGCGCAGACGGATGTGCAGGCCGTCGAGCCGATGCAAGGAGACATCACCGCACGTGAGCACCACGAGTTCGCTGCGCCGGAACGCCCCGGCGAAACCCACCAAGAGGATGGCGGAGTCGCGGCGTTCGAGGACCTCCGCGGCCCAACTGCCGCTGCCCGCGCGCATCTTCTCGACGATGGTGACGATGTCCGCGGTAAGCAGCGGCGCCCGCGGCGTGCGGGGCCGCTCCCCCGCCGCGGCGTAATCGCGGCGGATCCCGGACAGGGTCGCGGCCACGAGCTCGTCGCTGCCGGGGGCGGGATGGGCGGCGCGGCGGTGGTGGAAACCGATGCCCGCCACCCAGCGGGCCAACGTTGAGGGTGAGTAGGCGCGCTCCCCCACTTCCGTCACCGTCGACGCCGCGTCGAGAAGATAGGCGGCGACGGTGAGCGGATGCGCCGGCAACGGGCTGTGGCCTTCGCGCTGGCACCAGGCGGTGAACCGGGCCCAGTCCGCGGCGTAGTTGCGCCGGGTCGACTCGGACCGCGACCGCGCCGCCGTCCCGGCCACCTGCACGAGGGTCTCGACCTGCAACACCGGCACGGACGGCGTGGCGGGCTCCGCGGCTGTCAGGTCCCGTCTGGTGTGGCGAGGCTGATTCTCGGTGAACTGCGGCTCGCCATGCGGGGTCTGTGCTGCCATGTGTCGTTGTTTCCCGTCTGAAGTGGCGGATTTCTGGTCGGGGTGGTGGGTTCGTGCGCGTGGCGGTCCGGGATGTGTCATCGGCTCGGGGTGTGGTGTCGGTAGGTGAATCTGTAGGTGTGTCGGTGCTGGGCTTGGTGTTGGTCGACCCAGCGGCGTAGGGGGTCGTTGTCGGTGTGCAGGCCTGCGGTCCAGCCGAGGAATCCGAGACGGTGGGCGATGTGCAGGTAGAACGGTCGCTGTTCGTGGACCAGCTCCGCGAGCCCGATCCGGCGACGCCAGGTCGGATCGATCAGGATTTCGGCGAGGATCACCGTCTCGGGCAGAACGAGCAATCGGGTCGGCAGCAGCTGTGGGGCGTGGTTGACGGCGTTGACCGCGTCCTCACGCGCGTTCCATCGCCGGGTGAGCCGCCGGTGCAGGAGCGGATCGGGGTTCCGCCGCCAGGCGATCATGATGTCTTGGGCGGTGTTGACATGGCTGGAAATCCAGTCTGGGTCCTCGTCGCTGCGAAACAGCTTGTCGCGCCGATGGATCGCTTTCGCGATCTCGGGTGCGGAGCTGAGGTTCACCGGCGGCTGTGCGGCGCACTCCCCGAGCCAGAGCTGATGCCGGCGGCAGTAGCCCTCGGCCGCCGACGAGTAGACCCTGATCACGGGAGCGCCGGGAATCTGTGCGATGCAGCGAGGGCAGTGCGTGCGCGTATGTGAGCTGACGCCGGCGAAATGCAGGCTGGGTGTGGCGGGGTCGATGGCATCGCGCCGCGGACCGGGCATCGGCAGGCTGCGTGCCAGTTGCTTCAGCGGGATGCCCGCGAATATCGCGAGCCGCTGCCGGGCGGCGAGGTTGAGCTGGACGTCCCAGTTCTTGAGGACCATGAATCGGTCCGGGCTGGTGTTGTCCGGGTGCCCGATCGACCGGAGCAGTGTTGTCGGCCTGACCAGTTCGTTCGCGGCAGCGAGCCGGAACACGAAGGACAGGGTCGTCTCGCCGCGGACCGGGCGAACCCGGAACGGCAGCGGGACGGCGGGCTTGTGCCAGAGCGGAAGAACGGTCATGACAGCGGCTTGCGGCGCGGGTCGTATTGATTGCCCGCAGCGATGTCGAGGATGACCGCTTCGAGGTGGGCTTTGGTGATCTTCTCGGTGCCGTCGCTGATGGCGTCGTTGGCGGCCTCGTAGATCAGCTGATCGAGGCTGCCGATCATGCCGCCGGTGCGGGCGTGCAGGTAGGGTGCCCAGTCGATCAGGGTTCCGGGTGTGTGGCGGTGCAGCCGCAGTGACTGCTCCATCGTGGCGACCAGCTTCTTCCAGTCGTTCTTGGCGGCGATGGTGTGGTAGGAGAACGGCCCGGTGGTGACCGGGATGAACCGGCCGGCGATCTGCCGGCCCCGGACGCCGGAGAACAGGTTGGTTTCTTCCAGGTCCAGACCGGAGTACACGAACGTGGCGGAGATCGAGTCGAAGAAGTATTTCAGCTGGTCGGATGCGTCTTTTCCCTTCTTCGTCGACAGATCCAACCGGTGGATCTCGTCGACCAGGACCAGCCGGGTGCCGGCCCGGCGCATCACCGCGGCGACCGCGTGCGCGAGGGCTTGTGGGGAGTCGTGGCGGCCAACGGGCAGTCCCAGGAACACCGCCATCTCCCCGGCCAGGGCCTTCGGGTCGGCGTCGGGTGGAATCACGATGTAGACCACCGGGATGCGGTCGGGGATCCCGGGATTGCGGCGTTCGAAGTCGAGCTGGAACCGGCGACCCAAGTGCGTGATCGACGTCGATTTTCCGGTCCCGCTGCCGCCGGAGACCAGCAAGCCCCGCCGGCCGAGCTGCTTGCCGCGGTTGTTGACGATCAATTTCTGCCCGGTGTGCAGAACCTTGCGGATGTCGGGAGTGGCGACCAGCAGCAACGACGAGTGATAGTCCTGCCGGGCCTCGTCGTAGAGTTCCCGCTCGAGCTCGTCCATCCGCTCACGATCGCTGCCGGAGAGCATCTGCGGTGGTTGAGGATGGGCCGTGCCGACGAACGACGACCAGCCCTCCTTGGTGGCCAGCGGGTGCCGGGCATCGAGATGTATCGAGCTCACCAGCGGCCTTCCTGCTCGTCGAAGGCATCGAGCAGCCCGAACGGCACCACGGTCTCGGCGTCGGCCTCGATCGTCGGATCCGATTCCGCCTGGACCGGCAGTGCGGGCGGCAACGCCGGGGGCCGGGCCGGTTCGGGCAGGGCGGTGGGCCATCGGCCGACCTCGGTGACCTCCACGGGCAGGTGGTTGGGCATCTCGCGGGTGCACGCATGGCGAGCCAGCGGACGGCGGGTGTCGGGGCCGGCTTCGGCGCGGCGCAGCAGCGCGGCCAGGATCACCGCGACCGCCATCTCGTTGGCGTCGTCGACGCCGCGCTGCGCTGCCAGTTTCCGTGCTGCGCGCCAGGTGAAATCGGCGAACGGCTGCCGCACGATGTTCCGGTGCGTCCACGGGACGGTGATCCAGCCGCGGCCGCGGTGGTTCCGGACCCAGACCCGCGAGACGTCGTAGGGGTCGTAATGGACCTCCCAGCGGCCGCCCTTGGGGACGATGCCCGAGGATTCCCCGGCGAAACCGCGCAGCTCGCTGCTGTTGTAGGTGCGGTAGTCGATCTGAACACCGGCATCGCCGATGGCGCGCCATTGCGCCGGCAACAACTCGACATAGTCCTCGCCGGTCAAGGTGACCGGGACATACCCGGCCGCGGCGATCAGCGCCGCGTAGACATCGTTCGGTGACGCGTTCTCGGTGGGGCTGAAGGGGTGCCGCAGCCCCTCGTGCGGGCGGGTCTGCCAACCGGCCAGCACCCATTCGTCGAACAACTCCTGCAGATCCGCCAGCGACCAGACGGCGCGCTCGTCGACGTCGGTGCCGCGGCGGGTGACGTCGCGGCCGGTGTAGCCGGAAACATGCTGGCAGAACAGGGTATTGATCGAGGAGAAGGTGCGTTCGACGATGGCCTTGTCGGTCGGGGTCAGCACGTGCGCGGGCTGCACCGAGATGCCCAAGGTGTCCGCGGCGCGGGCGAACACCTCCGACATGAACACCTTGCCGTGGTCGATCACGACGGTGTCCGGGACGATCACCGGTTTGGCGGCCGCCATCGCCATCCGCGCGTCCAGTGTCACCAGCCGCCGATACGGGATCCGCGACGCCGCCAGCGCCAGCGCATGGTCCCAGCCCGGCCGCATCGGCTCGGGAACGCTCATCCGCGCCAGCATCAGCGCAGCGTCGACGGCTTTCGCGCCGACCGGCCGGAGCACTCCCGCGCCGATGGTGCGGGTGGCGATATCGACGGCCAGCACGAGCTCGGCGCGACCGATCACCCCGTTGTCCATCACCGCCATCACATCGATCGGGGTGGTGTCCAGATGCACCAGCTCCCCCGGCCGCGCGGCGGTGGCCGGGGTGTAGACCTTGTCGGGCCTGTGCGCCGCCGACCGGCGGGTGAGCGCCGAACCGAACGTGTGCCGGCCCTGGGCCAGCACGTCCAGCAGCCGGTAGAACGTCGTCTTCGACGGCATCGGCACCACCCCGGGCCCGTGTTCGTCGTCGAGCATCTGCTTCACCCTCGCGATGACCCGCGATTTCGTGCCCGTCGACGTGCCGGTCTGGGCGTCGATAACCGCCGTCGCCGCGGCAATCACCCGCGGGTCGACCTGCCCGGTCGGCGCGGCCGTCCTGGTGTAGCGGGTGTCGACCAGCCCCCACAACCCCTGCTCGCGGTAGCGCTGCCGCATCCGCTGCACCGTGCGGGCGCTGGTCTTGCGGCCGGCCGCGGTCAGCTCCGCGGCCTTTCGCGTCTCCCTCGACTTCAGCGAGAACACCGTCGGGTCGTACCCCGGCCGCGGCTGCGCATCCTCC
The DNA here is from genome assembly GCF_000256505.1 of Rhodococcus sp. P14. Lineage (NCBI taxonomy): Bacteria > Bacillati > Actinomycetota > Actinomycetes > Mycobacteriales > Nocardiaceae > Rhodococcus > Rhodococcus sp. P14. The sequence goes on from NZ_AJFC01000371.1 coordinate 31,053, forward strand.
GGAGTGTCCGGAAGCAGACCCGTCTCGACCTCGATCACGTGACATTCCCAGTCCCTGGCCGCCTCCAGCACCTTCTCCGGCAGCGATGCGAGCAAGTTGCTCGGCTCGATCTTCGGTGCCGGAGCCGCACCGACCAGTTCGAAGTCCTCCGCTGCCAGCAGGAACGACAACGCCACCACGCTCGATTCGCCCGCCTCGGACAACAAGCGGATCTTGGTACCCGAGAGCGCGACGACCGCGTGCGCCGTGCCCTCGAACACGACCCGGTCGCCGACCGACACCACCGGACGTGGCGACCTCATCACCACCCCTGCTCGGACAACGGCACCGACCGGGCACTCGCCAGATCCGCCACGTCCGCCACGTGCGGCGACACCCGCACCACCGTCCGATGGGACAACACCAGCGCCAGATCCGCGAGCAGCCAACGTCGCCACATCAAGTGATAGAGCACCGGCAAGGTGCCCAGCGGATCCCCGGCCGCCTCCGCGCCGTCGAGCAGCGGCTGCGGGCACGCGAACACCTGCAGCAGGTCCCGCGCCGTCGGCTCGTCGAAACAGCGGGGATGCCGGTAGCCGCCCAACCAACGGTGGTTCGCCGCCAGCACCGGGTCCAGCCGGTCCCACACCGCGTACTCCCAGCCGACCTCGCCGCAGGCCCGTGCCGTCGCCGCGAACGCTTCCCGATCCCGGTCCTTGATCCGCTCGGACGGCCGGGAATCCAGCACCAGGGTGCGCCCGTGGTCGAGCCGGACCAGGAAGTCCGGGGTGTGCCGCCGCCTCCGGCGCGTGCCGGCGTCCCACAGCAGTGTGAACGGCTGCGACACCACATCCGACACGGTCGGGTCGAAATCCAACGCCACCAGATGATCCCGCTCCACCCACGACTCGAACCCGATCCGCCGGCCCAGCGTCGCCGACCAGTACCAGCCGGGGAAGTTCTTCTGCCCCCGGTACGACGAGAACGACCGCACCGGACCCCCGATCTGCGCAGCGACCTGTGGAAACGACTGCCACGGCAGCCTCCGCCGGTCACCGGAGACCGTCACGAACTCCACCTCGACCCAGCAATCACCCCGGGCACTCGCATCGTCTCGGAGCTCGGAAGCAGTCAGCACCGGAACATCTTCGCCACTTCCGGTGGGAACCCGCCACCGATCCGCCACTTCTCCCGGGAATCCGCCACCTCGATCGGGAACCGACACCGGGCACCACGAGCTGGCCGTCGTTGGCGGGTTCCGTCTCCATATCCACGGTCGGGAACGGTACCGGACGGCCCCGACACCGTCCCGGCGCCCGAAACTGTGCTCAGCTGGGGGTTCGCGGTAATAGCTGCGTAAATGCAATACCGTTTACTTAGAATGACACGACT
>NZ_AJFC01000372.1:0-24860 GCF_000256505.1 Rhodococcus sp. P14
CCCAGTCGGGCATCACTGCCCCCTGACCGGCCACGGGTGGGCGAGGGGACGCAGCGAGGTCAGGTCGAACGACGAGTACGTCATGGTGACCTGCCGTGAGCCGTGCCCGAGTAGCTCACCGACCTCGGTGAGCGTGCCGCCACCGACCAGCACGGCGCGAGCAGCACTGTGTCGCAACCGATGTGCGTAGATCGTTCCCAGTCCTGCCGTTCGGGCGTTGCGGGCGACCGCGGCAGTGACTGCGCCGCGGGTCATCGGTACGGGAGTGCCGTAGTTCGTGAGGAACACCTCACGGTGAGGTGCCGAGGCCGGACGCCGATGCAGGTACTCCACCAGAGCAGAACCGACATCGCCGGGGATGGGCAGCTCGAGGACGTTGCCGCCTTTGACCCGCACTTTCAGGTGGGCGTGTGCCCAGTCGATGTCGTCGAGGCGTAGGCCTCCGGCTTCGCCGGCGCGTAGTCCGAGGCGGGACATCAGGATCAGCAGGGCATAGTCGCGGGCTCCGCCTAGCGTCCGCCGATCCGGCGTCGCCAACAGGCGTGCCAGTTCGTCCGGGTGCAGCGCCTTCGGGATCTTGCCGGACCGATGGGTGATCACCGTGCCGACCGCGCCCGCCAGATCCGATCTCATCCGCCCGGACATCCACGCGAATCGCAGGAAGCACCGCAGCACAGTGGCTTTGAGTTTGCACGACTGCGGGGAGTATCGCCTGCTCAGGTCTGTAACATAGGACCGGACCTGCGGACCCGACACTGCGTCGAGGTCGAGCGTGCCCGACGGCCTCGTGACGGTGTCGAGGAATGCTCAAGCGTGCCGGATATAGCACTGACGGGTCATCGCGGAGGCGTTCTTGCCCGTGATCAGGTATCGGTCGAAGTCCTCGATCGCGTTGTCGATCGTGATCCAGCGGACGTGGTCGTCGGTCGTGGACATGGCTGGGTTTCCTTCCCTTCGTCACCAGGGAAAACCAGCATCACGCCTGACTCGGCACTCGGTGATTATGCCGAACAATCAACCGGCGACGAGGCCGTCACCAGCAACGATTGGCTGACGTCGGCATACCCCCGACATCGTCATAACCCTTCAATCCCACGAGCATCCGCGCCCGCTCGAGCGACGCCGTGTCCAGCCGCCGGCCCTTCGCGGTCACCGTCACGAACCGCGTGGATTTCGGGGTGATGTCTCCGTCGACCACCGCCCGGGCGCGGGCTTCCTGCGCGTTGAGGGTCTTCTCGTCACGAGCGGCGCGGCTGCGCGAGTACTGCCACACCGCCCGCCACGCATTCGGATGCTCGGTCTCGTTCCAGACGGGTTCGGCGCGTTTGCGGGTGTTGTTCACTATCGAGCGGCCGTGCCGCGGCGTGAACGCGAAAGATGATCTGACCGTCCTTGAAAACGTTTCCGTTCCAATGGAAATGCGAGGCAAGATCACCGGGTGCCTTCGTGACGCGCGAGCCGACGATGAACTTCAGCCCGGCCCGGTCCAACGCCGCCAGATTCGCCGCGGACAGCATCCCGGCGTCCGCGGCCACGACCATCTCGACCCCCTCCAGATCGTGGCGGGCTTGGAACTGCCGCACGATCGGCACGATCGTGTGGGTTTCGGCCGAGTTGCCTTCGTAGCATCCGATCTCGAGCGGGAAACCGGTGCGGTCCACCAGCAACCCCACGACGATCTGCGGGTCTACCCGGCGTTCCTTCGAGTACCCGACTTTCCGCAGGTCGTCTTCCTTTTCGGCCTCGAAGTACAGGGTCGTCACGTCGTACAACAACAGGCTCAGACCGCCCGTTTCGGTGGCGTGGGCGAAGCACTGCTCGGCGATTCTGTCGCGGTACGCGCCGGTGATGACCTGCTTCATGTGCCGTTTGATCGTGGCGTAGCTCGGCGGGTCGGCGCCGAGATCCTGCAGGACCCGGCCGGCGTCGAGTTTCGAACCGGGTTCGACGATCCGAGCAACCACCAGATCGCGGAACACCGCATCGTCGACGATCCCGAAGCCGAGCTGCTCGTACACCTCGGTCAGCACCTGGCGCAGCAGCACCGATCCGGTCGATTCGGTGCGTCCTGGCGCATCGACCTGCGCGGGTCCGGGTGCCGGCTCGAGCAGTGCACTCTGCCCGGTGACCAGGGGCTTTTCGATTGGAACCTGCGGAGTGACGCCCAGGTCGAGGGCCTGTTGATCGGGTTCGAGCCAGGCCCGGGCTCATTCGAGGAGCATTCCGAGTTCGAGGTCGGTGTGGGCGGAGCCGATGTGTTTGACGATCTCCTGCCGGCCGCCCACGTATCGGGCGATCTGCACGGCTGTGGCCCCGGACTTGGTGCGCACCTTCCTGACGAACGCCACTCGCCGAGCCTAAAACCCGCGCTGTTAGTGCGTGAAATCAGGCCGATCGCGACGAGAACCAGCAGGTCACAGACGTGAGTAGTCTTTCACCTCGAAATCGTGAGCCAACTCGGGTCGGTATGCGCGGACCCGACGTGAGCGAGGATCTCGTGCCGGCCGCGGTGTTTGCGCACGACCTGCACCGCTACCGCCCCGGATGCGGTGCGCACTTTCCGCACGAATGCCACGGCCCGAAGCTACCTGCTTAGTGTCCCGATCCGCTTCGTCGACGTCGTGAATGCCCAGGTGGAAGCCTTGGCAGGTGTTCTACCCGCCAGTAATGTCCTAACTCAGGTCGAATAGTGAAGCGTGGCAGAGGCTTCACGGAAAGTGCGCCAGATCCAACTTCGCTGAGCCTCATCAACGGGGTACCTCAATAGGCCCTCTACCGCCTTCAAATGCCAAGCCGCTGGATCTCAGTAGCCAGCGCTTTGAGCTGTTCGCCATATTCGTATTTGCGGCGGAGCCACTCATCCTGGGCAATCTGGCGCTCTCCATCGCCGTCGGGACGTAGGAACGGCCCTGCCTCCATGCGGAGACGCTGTCGGAAAGCGTCGATGTACCGCAGGGCCCCTGGCTCCCTCTTCAGGTCGAGCCAAAGCAAACCGGGCTCTGAAGTCGTGCCCGCACCGCGCCCCGCGGCCGCCGCGTCGGCCATGATTGCCTTCACAAGATCCGCGAACCTGTGCTTCAATTTGGAAATTGCATCGTTCCGGTTTCGCTGCCCCACGGCGTCATAACGGACCTGCCGTGCTGTTCTCGCTCGTCTTAACAGTGTTTCTGCGGTTGTCTCAGCCTCGCTACGACTAACAGACCGTCCTAATGAGTCGATATCAGCCAATGCACGTGCGGGACGGGGTGGCACAGTATCACTACGCACCGCAACCGCCGGCCCCTTGTCACTGTCCTCCAGGAATACAACAGCTGCTGAGGTTAGGGCTTGTGATCGGCTTGCGATCGCAGCATCAAGGCGAGGGTGCCCATACGTCGCCAACGCTACCCACGACTCCGGGTCGCGACTCACACGGTTCGGATCCGTCGTAACCGGACTGTCAATTTGATCAAGAACCACTCCTAGTCTACCTATAATGACTTCCTGCAAATCCTGTAAGGTGACTGGGCTGGGTACTAAATCCGGAATCGGCAGGGGGGCTTCATCCGTCCCAAACGGCAAGTCTTTCCCGGGATTAGACTCTGCGAGCGCCACGATCGTCTGGACACCGGCCCGCCGCGCCTGAGCCCGTTCACTAGCAGGCGATCTGAAAACGTTACGAAACGCACCCTCGACTGCGCCTAGAATCGGTTGTAGCCCACCCACAATGCCGCTGAATAGATCAATGCGCGATGCCAGCGCCTGGTACACCTCTTCCTCGACGGTTCCCTCGATGAAGAAGTTGCGGACAATCACAGTGCCGCGAACCTGTCCCAGTCGATCGACACGGCCGATGCGCTGTTCAACCCGCATTGGGTTCCACGGCATGTCGTAGTTAATGAGATAACTGCACGCCTGCAAGTTGAGGCCCTCACTTGCGGCGTCAGTGGCCAACAAGACAGTGACGATTCGCGCCTTGACGGCTTCGACTAGGTCCCTTTTGCTGATTCCCACCCAGCCCTCATGTTCGTGGAACATACGGCCGCCATCCCCGGTGAAAGTGGCGAGCTGACTGCGATAACGATGGTGCAGGCGTTCACGGAGCGCGTCGAGCGTGTCCGTGAATTGAGTGAACACGATGACACTATGGCCATCCCCGCGCGCCTCATCCAGGTGGCGTTCCAGTGCCATGAACTTGTCGTCGTGCACCTGTGAGATGCGCTCGGCGTAGGCACGCATCTGTTCAAGGTCGGCCGCAGTGAGGGGGACTGCATCCGTGTCCTTTACTCCACCGAGGTCTTCGTCGTCAAGCTCATCTGAACCGTCCTCCTCGAGAAGCGATTGGTCCAGTAAGGTCTCCTCGTTGACAAGTCGCTTGAGCAGTGTCTTGTGAATGGCAGCCCAGCTACTTGTCAGTCGTCGGCGGTAGACTGTTAGCACGAAACCGGCGCCGCGCCGCTTGCCGTGCGCCTCAAGAAGCCGGTCGATGAGCCCCTCTAGATCGTCGTATAGTTTCTGTTCATCCGGCTCCAGGTCGACTACGTAGGGCCTCACATCCCGCTCAGCAAGGTTCTCGCTGATCAGTCCGTGCCGTCGATATGCTTTCAAGGTGGCGCGACTGTGCCGCGTCACATATTGTCCGACCGGTCCCAGGGCGCGAAGCCAGTCCTTGAGCGCCTCACGGCCGTCGGGCCCTAGTTCTTTGGCCCTTTGGTCCGGACGAACCTCATCGCGACCAAACCTGAAGACAATTTCTGCATTGACAGGCCCTAGACGCCGCTGGATATCTGTGGCAAGTGCATCCTCAGCTCCTGTTCGTGGCATTTCTGGCGTGGCCCGTATTTGTTCGGCGAGCCACGTCCAGGCTATTTGTCGATCATCTGCCTTCCCGAGCTCCCTATAGAACCGAACGAACGGGTATTCCTCAGCCAAAGGGCCAGCCAGTCCAGTCTGGCGGAGGAGGTCGACGAGCTCTACGGCCGCTGTCTGAAGTGGCGTAGCAGTCAGCAGCCATATGGCTCGCGCTGCATTCTGGCGGTTAACCGCGTCGAGCAACTCCAGTAGTCGGCTGGGACGATACCGGTCCTCCTGACCGTGCTGCCGTCTCGCGTGGTGAGCCTCGTCAACGATCAATAGATCATACGGAGCTGCAGATAGGAGTAGCTTCTGCTGATCTGGCCGACGTGCTAAGTGACTTGAGGCCAGAAGAAGTGAATGCTCAGCATACGGATTCGAGCCGGCAGGGCGGACATCATTAGGGTGGACTCCGTAAATTTTGCCCTGATCGAGACGTGGCACCCAGAGGGAAAATTTTTCGAAGAGCTCATCTTGCCATTGGCGGCATACGTTTGCGGGGGCAAGCACCAATGCCTTGGATACCTCGCCATTTAGCAGGAGGCGCCTGAGGCTCATTCCTGCGCTTACAGTCTTGCCTAGTCCCACCTCGTCGGCGACAAGCCATGACCGTGGGTACATCCCAGCAAGCCGAGCAACATTCTGTCGTTGATGTGGAAACAATCGCACGCTACTCGTCGCCTCCGCTAGGTCGGTCGCCCAGGGCAATCGAGGCGCGAGTTGCAGGAACTTGGCGACCACGCTGGGTTCGCCTACGGGTGGCGGCTCTTCCGGGTCGCGTTCACCGGGGGCCGTCTCGGGCGCGCGCCCAAGTAACGCCAGCTCGGCGGCCTGGGGTAACGGGTACACCCTGAAGCCTGGGACGTTTCCATTCCAACGCTGCTCAAAACGACTGGCCCAGAATGCAAAATGACCTGCGGTGCCATCCCAACTGCTGTACACGCTGAATGACTCAAAGTTCCGAGTCCAAGCCGTAGCAGACTCGTTCACGCTGCCCTGGAACGCGACAGCGTCGCCGTTGGCATCTCGCAACACACCAATCTTTTCGTGGAAGTATGGGTTACCTCCCTGCCCCGGCAGCGGGTTTCCGTCATCGTCCACTGGGATAGCCACCCTGACTTCAAGGCGCCCTTCCCTGACCAGCCATGCCAGCACTTCGATACGCCGTCGGTCGATTTCGCTTGAGGTAACTAGGCCACCGGCGAGCCGTTCAGCGAAGGGCCCGTCCAACGTCGTTTTTCCCTGTAGTGCCTCGGCGTCTTCCCCGCGCAGTTCCGCACCACAGAGAAGTCGCAACGTGCCACCGTGGTTTACGAACCGGGAAAGTCCGCGAGCCGCCACGGACAGAGATGAAGAGCGGAAGTATCCCACTGATCGTGCATACGTCGCGGCTCGCTGCAATGCGGGAACATAGAAGGCATTGAGTACGTCATCGCCGCTGTCGTAGCCGGGCGGAAGATCAAGCGTGCGTAGGCTGGGAATCAACTCAACTGACATTAGAACAGTACGGGGTCGGAGGTAGCAGTGAAGGTGTCGGGGTCAGGGGGCACCGGGATGTCTTCAAAGAAGGAAGCACGAAGAGAGTCGAGCACCCTTGCCTCCGGGCGAACGAAGGCACCCTTCTGCTTACGGCGCGGGACTGCGTTAATTGCGGCTCGCACTAACTCCTTGAATCGAGTGTCGTCGATGAGATTGCGGCTTGTCATCCAAGTCTGTGCCGCCCGAGCACCGTCCTCCTCATATACGAGCATCAGCGCGTGCAGGGCATCAACCATTGAAGCGAAACCTCCAGCTTCGACATCAAGGCGCTTCGCGGTACGGCGTTGAGCTGGTGTCAACAGCGTCGCCTTACCAGAGGCAGTCTTGACAAGCTTGTATGTCTTGCTCAATGCATCTAAGTCCAAGTGCGTCGCTAGCGACAGTTTGAGTGCCTCTCCGGCCGGGAATTCAGCGGCCTGAAAGTCGGACCATGCAAGTAGCCACCAATCGGTCACACGGTCAAACTCCACTTCCTTACCCCCGAGGAGGCCACGCTTCTTCAGTGCCGCGACCTTCTCTCGGGCAAGGTCGAGTGCCACGTCCGGACGTAGTACTTCAGGCTCACCCTTATCGTCTAGGTCTCCCGTATAGACGGGCCAGTGCTGTGACAGCACGCCAAGAACGGGCCCATAGGTTGCGAGCGTGAGATCGACACCGCGTAGACCGTGTCCCGAGAACCGCTTTACGGCCTCCACCGCGGCCTTTTCCACGTCTCGCCGAATGTCAGCCCAGTAGGCGGCCGTTACGTTTCCCCGCTTGTGGCAGTTGAGTAAGATCGTGGATTGAGCCGAATTCTTTTTAGCTTGGTGAAGCGAATTTTCAGACTCTGTTGCAATCGGCCACGATGAGGCAATCGCAAACCCAGAATTGAGCAACGCTGCACCGAGGGTGTCCCAGGCGTCTACGCGCTTGTGTGTGAACATGACATTTAGAACGCCACGATCTTTAAGCACGCGGTGTGCTTCGCGGAACGATCGAGTCAGGAGCTCCTCGTAGCGGGCACCTGCTAGTTCGCTGGCCGTCCGGGCACCCTCTTGACGCTTGCCCCGACCATTGTGTGTCGCGACCTCCTGGAAGAGCGAGGAATTGGCGACTGCCTCGGCCTCCTTGTCTGTGATCACGAGATCACAAAACTCCGGCCAGAGATTGCGGAGAGACCGCTTGAGCCAAACATAGAAGAAGTCACTCAACTCCGCATACATCACGTTGTCGTAGTATGGGGGGTCTGTGATCACGCCGTCGACCGTGTTGTCTGCGACTCGCACATCTGTCGCCGACCCTCGAAGTACGAGAGGACGACCAAGCTGCGCTGGTTCGTCACCGTCGAGAGTTGACGCACCTCCGTGCACCAGCCGGCTCAGGTTGACGTGGTTCTTAGCCGCGTTCTCCACAGCCCATGGGACCAGCGCTCGTGATGCTTCGAACTCAGCACATGTCCATGAGAACGCAAAATCGTGCCTGTCGAATGTGTGTTGGAGCTTTACGAAGTTCTTGTCCCAAAAGGAGTATCGGCTGTTGTAGTCCAAACACCGATCAAGCGCATAGGCCAAATGCAGTGCGACCGCCTTTCCCCGCTCTTCGCCAAGAGCAGCAAGCAGTTCCGGCTGCAGCCCCACAAGCTGTTCTAGGACTGTTACGTTCGCGAGCAACTGCCGTGACATGAAGGCGTCACTCCATCGGATTACACCGAGGTCTGCCATACGTGCGGTTTCCTGCCCACGGCCAATCACCTCGTCAGGCAGAAGATCTGCTACCTCCCACGTTGGCCTACGCCGCTCAAGCTCCTTTGTGGCGCTCTCCACCGCCGCGAGGTCCGCCGCTTTGGGGGCTCGGAACGTTCTGCCAACGCCATTTGGTGGTGTCTGAACAACGGCCAGCAATATGTATGTTCCATTACCCTGCTGCGCCTGCTCGCGAATGTAGTCCCCCGAGAAAGTCGTTCCTTGTGACCAAACACTTTGTCCTACGCCACCCTTGTATGTGGCCTGATTGCCGTAAGCTTCGGCCTCCGCACCCATAACTATGTCCGGCTGAATAGTGCTATGGGCCTCATTTAACTTCAGGCGTACTGCCACCTGCTTTTCAGGGTCGGATACCTGGGCGAGCCAGAAGTTGGGCGCCAAAGGGGTGGGGCGTCCAGTTACTGGGCAAGGAACAGCAAAGGCCCAGACATAGGAAGCCACCGTCTCTCTATCCTGGGTCGGGAAGTAGTGATGCAATTGATCTTGCACCCGTCGGCTCCAAACGCCACCCCATTGGCGAATGTCCTCGGCAAGTTCGGGTCCGAAGTCATGTACGACTCCTAGCGTCCCTTGAAGGACGGCACTAGCGACCGGATTCAATTCGTTTGCCACAACGTCACAACCGAGGCGCATTGCTTCGAACGGGATGCTGCCGCCTCCGGCGAAGGGGTCAAAGACAACAGGACTGCGGCCTGCATCTGCGCCCGATCGCAACGCCGCGAGTTCCCGGAACAACGCCACGTCGGCGGAACTGGGTGACGACGTGAAAGCCCTGTCGTAACCGTATGCGTTGCCCTTGGTTCGTTCGCCGGCTGCCACAGCCTTCGCAATTTGGGCCCGCGCTGCTGCCGGATCCTTGCCCGGTGGGATCCCCACCAATTTCAAGAACCACAGGTGGTAAGCAGACTCGGAATCAAAATGTTTGGAGAGGCCATCGAGCATCCGCAATTCGTCGAGTGTCATTTTCTCACGAGGTCGGGACGGCCACGCCGGCAAGAGCGCACCTAAGGTGGCAGCGCGACTCGCAGATAGTGGTCGTCGCGCCCACCATATGTGAAGGAAATTCACCGGTGGGAACGCCTTGGCACTCCCGCGTTCTCTAAGGCTTTCGGCACCGATCTGCTGGGCGGGAAACCATTGGTCGATAAGACTTGGCAATGTCACCGTTTGTTCCCTTCTGCGAGCAGCAATCGCAAGGCCCGTAAGCCATTCCGACGATTGATCTGGGCGTGCCAGTAGGCGGCTTCCTCCCGACTCATTCCGGCGACGCCCTCAGCCACTGCCGTAATTCGATCGACTCGCTTGATCGGCTTGACGGCACGTAGGATGAGCTCGACGTGAACTCCAATTTGAGGGCTAAGCGGGATCGGTTTGGAACTCGTTAGCTCACGTCCGCGCAACTTTGCGGTCTGAAGCACGTCCTGGAGACTGGCGGCGACATGGATCGCCCGGTAGCCATTAACGCGCACCTGACGTTCTGTCCCGTCCAGGTCCGTCGAAATCACAATCAGGGCTATGACTCGCCCGTCATCGTCGCGGTCAATCTGGCAAATGTAGTTCTCGCTGCGCGTCATGCATCATCCTCTGTAATGAGTTGCACGTCGCACTTGGTGGGCCCTGTTGATTGGGCTGCAGAAACAATCGCAGCGATCTCCGGCCCTTGGATCTCAACGGAGTCTGGCCACGTAATCGAGACACTGGCGGCCAGACTGGCCTTGCGGGCCAATACCGTGCGGAGCGGCTCACGTAGAGGGCTATACTCGGCGGGCATCCCGATGAACTCAACGTGGCATGTGTGGCTTGGATCATCAAACTGAACCCGTGCGTCCACCTGGTAGAGAATTGTGGCCTTCGACCCGGCCGAAGCTGGCAGGGTGAGCAAGCGCTGCAGTTCCTTGCCGGCGCTGTCTCCGACCGTTGACACAGTGACACGCAGACGCCGCGCCAACTTGCGTCCACTGTCTGTGGCCCCTTGACGGGCGCTTATTAGCGCCGGGCCAGCAGCGCCACTTCCGTTGAATTCGCTCGCCTTTCGCTCGCCACCGTCATCGCCAGCGGGATCTGAGCAACTACCATCGTGAACCTTGCCGCACAGTGGGCACGGCTCGGTTCCCAACTCAGGAGCCGACCCAGGAGGGTGCATCAAAGCGTCCTCGCCGAGTCGTGGGGTCGGGCCGGGACGTGTCTTAGTGACCCAACCCGCCACGCCGCCATCCGGCGCTTGGTACTCCCAGACCCCGTTGCGAACCCCGGCGAGGAGAAGATTGACGAGCTGTTGGCGGTCAAGCACGAGTTTAAGGTCGGGGCGGCGGGCGAATGCCCGTGCGAGCTCCATGGTTGGCTGCGGATTGTCGAACTGGGCACCGAGCTTGCTACGCACCCAAGCGGGATCAAGGGGCTTGCTTCCGGCAGTCAACGTTTTGTCCATGGCATCGAGGCTCGTCAAGACAGCATCGGTTTGGTTTGGCAATAGACTTGCGGACGTGATGGTCGTCAACACCACGATCTCCAGTCCGTCCTTGCTAGGGACATACATGACGTTGACGTGGTTACACACCGCGACGCGAGCTAAGCCGAGCGCTTCCGAGGATTGTCTCGCGACGTCTGCACGTTTGTCGTCTCCGAGGCTTGCCAGTAGTTCTGGTGTCGCCCTGAGGTGCTCCAGTGCTAAGAGGCGGCGAACGGCCTTCAGCATGGCCTCGTGACCGTCGGCATTCGGAGCGAGAAAGATCAATCGGTTGCGGAACTCACGCACTCCGCCGCTGGGGGCCTTTTCATATGTCTCTACGACCTTTTGCGGCGCTCCAGCAGACGGGTCAACTCCCTTAGCGTCACCGAAGTCGTCCCAGTGGTAGACAATGAGGTAGGCATCCTCACTGTTGTCAGGGACCTTCGCGTCCTCCCATGCTCTCCGGACCTTTAGTGCGGAGTCTTTGTATTGCTCGGACAGGATTTTGGTGGCGCGCTCGCGCACCTTCCCACCTGAGACCTTCTCCTCCGTTTCCTGGATGAGGCGGACGAGGCTCGCCTCAGTTGAAAACCTGTAGCCGCGGAGGTCCGAGTGTAGGTACCAGCAAGTGTTCTCAAGGCTGTCGAGCGCCTTTACTATTAGATTGGGATCGTCACCGGGTTCGAATACCGCTCCATACAGGACACTCGCTGCCACGCCTGGAACGTCCCGTGTCAGGCTGAATAGGTATGCGGCGGTGGCCAGTCGACGACCATACGGCGTCCCCATACGCGCATCGACCTCGTCCGCATGACTTGGTGTACCGCCAAGTTGTTGGGCGATGTCGGCTCGGATTACCGGTTCGTAGAGGGGCCGATCGATGCGGCTTGAGAGTTCCTCGGCCAGCATCTGATCGGAGAGATCGATGTGATGCAAGTGGATGAGATCGAGTTCTTGACTGCTCTCCCAGATCCGTCGTACGGCCCGCGCAAGTAGTCGCAAGGCCCCCCGAGTGCGCTGGAAGTTAGGGATGGTGGAGAGTCGCTTGTCTAGGACGGCGATCAGCTCCGGATGAAATGGGTAGGTTGCCTCAATTTCCTTGGCGAACCCGGCACCCAGCATGTCGGTAGGTAAGTCGAGGCCAGAGGAATGGGCAGCGTCCGCGGCATCAGCGTACTTCCGCGCGACTGTAGCGCGTTCGGGCAGCGTCGCTGCATCTGTCTCGAACAGCCTTCGAGCGAGAATCCGGGGAAGGTCCGCCTCCCCACTGGCGCGCAGCACCAGCTCCTTCCGCGCTAGGAGGCTTGACACCTCCTTTAGTGCAGCTGTTACGACTTCGGTGTCTCCGGCAAATGCGTCTGTTTCACCGGCAGTCGTGATTACGACAACAACACGCTCGCTACTGTCCGCGGCCTCAAGCAACGCCATTAGGAACGACACCGTTTGCTTGGCAAGCGTGCTGTCGCCAACTCTTCGGGCGCCGGCGGCTGACAAGTAGCGGGCGATCTCATCGATCAGGATAAGAACAGGTTGGTCGCCAAAGACGCGCTTCAACTGGTCACTTCCGGGCGCGCTCAACCTCTCGTCGTCCTGGCGTACGACCTCGTAACCTGCCGTACCGGCGATCTGCAGGGCCAAGTATCCCCACGGTGTGTTAGCTGCTACACCAGCAATCTTGGGGAACGTCGTGGCGCCCACAGTCGTGCCGACAAACGCCGCGACCGTTGGAGGCGCCCCGCCTTCGAGGATTGCGGGATCCATAAAAGAAGGCACGAGATCGGCCGGAATGCCGGAATGCGCGGCGTGGTAGAGCGCTATCAGGTTGTGCGTCTTCCCTCCGCCGAAAGCTGTCTCCAACCGGAGAACGGATGCGGCATCCGGGCGGGTACCAAATAGGCGCCCCAAAGCCTGGTTGAGCAGTGTCCGAAGGCCGTCGCTTGGGTGAGTGCGCTCAAAGAATGTCGAAGGATCGGCGTATGTGTCGGCAGCGCGCCCCGCCACTACATCCTCAAGTCCGGCAGCAAACCGACTCTCCGTGAGCTCGCCTGCCAGTACGTCCCTGCGTGGGCTGAGCACGCTTCGTAACGTCATGCGGCGGTTCTCCTATTTGTACGATGGGGATCGAAGGTTAATCCTATCTGCCAGATCGTACGTCTCGGCTCAAGTTGCCCCTCGGTCACCACCCTTCTGCCAAGGCGGAGTGGAGATCGCGATAGCGGATGGCAGGGCGACGCTAGTGGCTCGTCAGGCAACCTTGACGGGGTAACGCGGGTACTCGGTCCAGGTTCGGATCGGGGAGTCGGGAGCGAAGCTGGTTTTCGGTTCGGCATCCAGTCGCCACCGGCGGACCTATTGGTAGAGGTGTCCGGTCCGGCTGGGTGATTCGCTGTCCATGGAGAACGCTGACGCCCGTCGTCGTCACCCGGCGTGCCACCGGTAATGTGCGTCCGTCCGTCGCTGCCGACCATCAGGGCCAGCTGATGGGATCGGTCGGCCAAGACGGCGGTCCGCAGGCCGTTGCGTCGAGGACTGCGCCCGGGTACTCGATACGGTCCTGCATCAGGGGATCTCCAGACGGCTATCCCGCCTCCGGCCAAAGGGTTCTTCCTGATGCTTGCATCACGAAGAACGGCATCGTCCGTCGAAGGCGTCGGTGATGCGTGCCTTGCGTACACGCCGAGCATGCACTTCGCTCCTCGGGCGGCCAGCCGGACCGTCATTGCCGCATCGGGTCCTTGAGCAATGCGAGACGTTCGGGTCAGGCCTATATGACACCGTGACTCGGATTAGACGCCGGAGACGAGCCTTCCAGACATGAAGTTGGGTTTCTCAGGGCGAGAGTGAAAGCGGACATGGCAATCTGGTTCGGGCGCACTATCCGTGATGACGCTGTTGTATCGTCTGTATCGTCGGCACGTGATCCGCGCGAAAGATTGAGTCTAGTGACGACGAACTCCTGCAAGACTAAACTCGGTGTCTTATCTTGCAGATCATGCCGATGACTGTAGATGGACTCGTCGATCACCTTGCTCAGGCCAAAATGTTGCGAGGACCAGGACAGTCACCATGGCCCTCGGCAGACCCACAGAAGCAAGATCTGTACCGCATCGATTGGCAGCGCCTACTCGATCGGGACGGGGAATGGGATCAGAACGACTGGGCCCTCACCGAGCTGATACGTGAGCGGATCGGCGCCGGCCCCCCGAAGGGACCGTCTCGGGTCGAGGCACGCAAGCGGCGTCCCGATATCTGCGCCTGGTACCAACCGATACATTTCTACGGGATCGGTTGGGGGATATTCATTCTCGAAGACTGTCTTCGAGAGATCGCTGCAGACATCGCTCGGTGGCTGTCGAC
Source organism: Rhodococcus sp. P14 (assembly GCF_000256505.1). Taxonomy (NCBI): domain Bacteria; kingdom Bacillati; phylum Actinomycetota; class Actinomycetes; order Mycobacteriales; family Nocardiaceae; genus Rhodococcus; species Rhodococcus sp. P14. Next base: position 13,921 of record NZ_AJFC01000372.1, read on the forward strand.
TTCATCGGTATCGATCAGCAGCCTGCAGACCCTGCAAACAGAGTTGGTGCGGGCTGCGTTCTTCACGCTGTACCTGCACGAAGCGTTCCATCACCGTATCGAGTCTTTCGCCATTCGTGCTTGGATCGTTGATGGGGTCCCGCGCTACCAGCCGTATTACACTCAGGTCTACCGACCAGCCCGCGCCGGGTCGATCAGCGCGTCCATCGGTCTATTAGAGGAAGCGTTAGCGAACGCATACAGTTACTCACGGTTGAGCGACGACCCATATCGCGCCGCCGTGCAGCGGCAGATCTTCGATGCCACGCGGGACTATCTGCAATGGCGATTCCCGCTAGATCCTCCAGGGTATCGCGACGCCACACGTTATCGGACGAAAGAAGCGTTCGAAGGTGGGTTGCACAAACTCGAAGAGCAGGTGGCCACCGCCACCATTGGTGCCACTCAAGTAAACCGGTGGAGGTTTGCGCCGAACATGACCGAGTCTATGTTCGACATCCGGTCAGAGATTTGGACTGTTGTGCGGACAGGCCAGCTTCCGAAGTTGCCGACATTCCCTCTGTATCGACCGACGTCGACACAGCGGCTACTCAAAGCTCTTCGCACCGAGTATGGCTACGACCGGGTCAAGGGAGCGGGCAAGGGCAGCCATATTCGGCTCAAAGCGGTCGGTTGTCCCCCCTTGACCGTGCCCGCTGGCAAGAAGGACCTGTCCCCGGTGGTGTTGCGATCCATCGCACGCGCCCTTGAATTCGACGACATCGGGACCATGCTCGAATACTTGGGTTGTTGATCGAGTATCTGGAACGGTTTCGACCAGGTGAGCGAAGGGAGGTTTCCTGCCCACGGTCGGGGTGCCGTTGGCCCCGAGATTGGCGTTATCAACGTCGGATTCGCAACTGCCGGGACGCATCTGGTACGTCTGCCTGCCTCGAGAACCCGTCGGGTCGCCGGCCGTATCGACACCGTATGGGCGGTGGGATCTACGTCGAGTTCCGACCCCAAGGTCGAGGCGGCGCGTTGCTCTCGGCTATCGGAGCGGAACGAACTTCCCGAGGAAGCAGATCGGATGAGAGAAACGATCCGCTCCCGGAGACGGGAACGGCCGGACCCCGATAGCAGGGTAGCGGCGGACAACGTTGCTGTCTGGTCGATGGCCGCCCTGGCGCCGACCGCGCTGGGGATCCGGTGCAGGTATCAGGCCGCGGACTCGGGTCGGTCAGCCTCATCGGGTTACATTCCGGGGTTATGCGGCGGCGCACATTGGACGCCAGAATTCGCCCGATCATACTTCGATGACGGTGAGCAGGTCTGCGAGGAAGCTGGTCGCCTCGGATGAGGAGTCGGACCCGTAGGGGTCGAAGATGTACTGCGCCCTGCGCTTCGACCAGCACCGCCGGTGCGGGTCGAGCAGATTCTGAGCGTGGGACCTCAGGCGTTCGACGTCGATGCCGGCGTCGTCGTCGCCGAAATCAGTTCGGGACGCCCGCCTGCCCAGAGGTTCCGGTCAGCTCGGCACGCACGTCGACGGTCGCGCGGAACCACCGAGCCAGGTACGTGTCGGCCAGCAGTTCGCGGTGGGTCCGGAGGTGGTCGACGAACCATCCGGCCAGCCCGTCCCAACGGGTATGGTCCCCGGGCGGTGCGAGGGTCCAGCCGAGCTCGTCGAGCGTCCAGTGCGCCTTGGCGGAGTTGTGCAGCATCGAGGTGCTCACCCAGTTCGCCGCCTCGTCCGCACCGCCGCGGGCGACCGGCATCAGATGGTCGATGGTGGGAAACAGTTCCCAGAACGCGAAGTGCGACTGCGAGGTCGCCCAGTGCGGATCGAAGGGGAATTCCTCCGGCGCGATCAGCGACAACGCCCGCAGCGCCCCCGGATGCACCAGCTGTGCCCCGGAGTAGCGGTCGAGGAACCCGTCCCGGTAGAAGATGCGCAGACTCTGCCGCTCGGTGTATCGGCGCGCCGCCTTCGTCACCGGGGTGAACGGATACTCCGCCCGGAGAATCAGGCGGGCCCGGTCGATCTCACCGGCCGTGATCGCGGCGACGGTGCGGGCGAGGATGTCGGCCTTGTCGTTCGGCGCATCCTCGGGCGTGCGCGGGAAGGAGCCGGCGTTGCCGGGAGGGATCGACACATCCCCGATCGTAGGACCACGCAGCGGGGCCTCGACCCCAGTCGGGATCGGTCTGCTGATCGGCGGCCCGAACCGGGTGCGCCGACCACCACCAAGCAGGGTGAGTAAAGCGACGAGCACAGTCCGGAAAGGTGACCCGGCCCGGACAGGGACCGCCCCTGGCCGAATTCGGTTCGAGGGCGAGCCCCACCGTGCGAAGGGCTGCTATCGGTCGCCGGCGGCGAAGAACGCCGTGACCTCGTCGATGGTGAACTGATCGCGCAGTCGGCAGGCGGAGTTCTGGTTGGCGAACAGACCCGGCATGCGCAGGGCCTGAGCGCGGTCGACGGTGTGCTCCCAGACGACGGGGAGGATCCATTCCCGGTAGTCCTCGTCCGGGTCCGGATCGGGCACCTCGCGCCCGTACGGGCCGACCAGCTCGAGGCTGCGGAACGCCACGGGGCGTCCGTCGACGGTGAGGACGGCGTGGTCGGCGGGCGTCGCCGGCGCGGTGACCGTGCCGACGCCGACGTAACCGACCTTGGGAATGTAGGCGAAGACCCGGCCGCCGACCGGGACCTGCTGGAGGCTGTCGGAATACCACTTGCGGCCCCCGGCGGAGACGAAACCGTAGCGCCGGGCGTCGTCCCAATCCCGGGACTTGTTGGCCTCCCCGAAGCTGACGTACCAGTCCCGCCCGTTCCAGACCGACTGCCCCCGTGCCGTGTCCGCCGTCATCGCCACCGTCTTCCTTGCCCTTCTCCCGCCCCGGGTGCGGCACCGGCCGAACCGGGCCCACACCGTCTGCGCCGCGGCAGGACCACACTCCGCTTCCTCGACGTGCGCAGTCTCGCACAGGGTCCGGACACCTGGTGCGACCGAACTCGGCTCTCGTCGCCGCGGTGTCCTCGTCGCCGGCGACCGGGGCCGGAAGCATGCGTCGAGCGGTGTCCGGCGTCGTACCCTGCTACATCGAGGCGTCGAGATCGCGGGTGACCACTGCGGTTTCCGAGGCCGGTGGCACCGCCCGCATCGTCGACGACCACCGGATCACTCCGGCACGGACTCCTTCGTACTTGCGTCCTTGTGCCCGGGTGATCGGCCGCAGCCGCGACAGCTCGGCGAAGTACACCAGCCGCCACCCGCCGTCGCCGAAGAGTTCGGCGAGCACCGGCGCCGGGCCGCGTCCCGGCCCGACGGCGGCGCGGGCGGCTTCGGCGAGGACGTGCACGTTCACCGACGTGTACATCGGCGCCGCCCCGGCCACCGAGAAGTGCTCCCGGCTCCGCCACGCTCCGTACATGTCCGCTCCCGTCCTCGTTCCCGCGGTCTTCACTCTGATCGGTATCTGTTTTTTCGTATCGGCGCCGTCCACCTCCGATCGGCAGTGTCTTCAGCCGTTGAGGACGCGGTCGGCCAGCCACCGGTTGTGGTACTGCGCATAGACGCAGGTGCTTTCGGACATCAGCTGCTCGGCGAGGGACGCTGCCGCGCGTCTCCACCGCAGGCCCTCCGGAAGTGCGATCTGTGGACCGAGAACCTCGCTGGTGAGGCTGACGGCGCGGCCGGCGAACTTCGTGTGCTCGGCTACCTCCAGGAGGACGTCGTCACCGAAGCGGTGATCCAGCTCGGCCAGGGAGTTTCCGCAGTCGTGCTCCAAGGCGGCGCGGTCGACGAACACTGTGACGCCGTATCCGGTGACCACCGAGCGTTCCCGCAGGACCCACAGGTAGGCGCCCTCGAGCGCGCCGACGTTGACGGTGAACAGACGCCCGCCGCCTCCGGTCGACGGCAGGCAACTGATCGACCAGTGCGTGACGACAGTGTCGCGGGGCTGCGCGATCGCGGCTTCGAGGTAGTCGCGGGCCACGCCCACGGCCAGATCCAGGTCGTAGCGCTCCTTCAATCGCAGGTAGTTGTCCTCGGTCGCGGACGGATACACACGGGAGGCCACGGCGCTCACCTTTCGGGCAGGAGGGATGGGGACATCGGGTAGGGCATCGGGTCGGCGGTGGCCACGAGACGCGTCGCCGAGTGGCGGTCCCGCTACCGAGGCCGGGCCGAACGTTCAGTCCCGTCGGCCAGATTCGGGCTGGGCGATGCGGTGACGCTCGTCGAGCACCGCGTCGACGACCCGGGTCGGGATGCGGAAGGCGGCGCCTTCGCTGCGGCGCAACCGGCGACGGATCTCGGCGAGCAGGGTCAGTTCCGCATCCAGCCGTCCGAGCCGATCGTTCGGTGCCGTCCTGGTTCCGGTCATTCGCAGGCGATGCCGTCGTTGTCGCGGTCCAGATGCGCGGCGTAGCCGGGGTCGCCTCGGTACAGCGGTGCCGCGCCCGCGGCGCGGGCCTGCGAGCAGTTCTTGTAGTACACCTCCGAGTCTGCCGGGGGAGCAGGCGCGGTCTGCGGCGCCGGTGCCGGGGCCGGCACCGGGGTGAGGGGCACGGAGTCGGTGGCGCCGTGGCACGGCGGTCCCCACAGGCCGGTGCCGCTGGTGCGGGCCTGGTCCTCGGCGGCGACGATCGCCGGATACTGCTGCACCGGGGTGTGGTCGAAGACGTAGGACTTGGCGACCCCGGCGCGGGCGGCCTCGACGCTGTAGTTCCAGCCGTCGGGCTTGACCACATACGCCAGGGTGCGGCCGTACGCGTCGACGGTGGCTTGGGTGGGATCGGCGATCAGGGCCACGGGCTGGTTCAGCAACGCGTGCGTGGCGAACGCCGTGGCCTCCGGGCCCCAGCACCCCACGGTGTGGCCGGGTTTCTTCGTTTCCGGGGTGTCGATGCCCAGGATGCGGACGGTGACGGTGCCCCGGACGGCGTCGGTGACCTGCACGGTGTCACCGTCGACCACAGCGGTCACCACGGCGGTGGGCAGCACCGGAGCCGGCTGGGCGACCGCGACCGCACCCGAACTTAAGGCGAGCGCACCGGTACCGGCGCAGACCATGAGCATCTTCTTCATGGCGCTCATCACTACCAGACGGACCGGACACCGAGCGCGGGCACACCGACGGCCGCAGGCCGGTGCGGCGCGGGATGATAGACATTGGCGCTGTGGCACAGTGGGATTCTCTGATCGACCGACTCGAGGCGGCTGGCCCGTCGGTTCGGGTGAGCTGGCAGGACCTCGACACCCTCGTCGGGGGGCTGCCGCCGTCGGCGTCGAAGCACCGCGCCTGGTGGTCCGGGGACCGCCCGCATGTGCACGCCTGGCGCTCGGCCGGCTTCGCCCTCGCCGACCTCCGGATGGGACACGAGGTCACGTTCGTGCGCGTGCCCGAGGGCGAGGACCGTGCCGGCACAACCGAACGGGTCGGCTCGGTGGAGATCACGGAGACCGCCGCGCAGGCCCCCGGCGGCGCCGGCCCGGCCGATCTGCTGCTCGTCACGTGCGTCAAATCGAAGCGTGACGTTCCGGCGGCGGCGAAGGATCTGTACGTCTCGCCGTTGTTCATCCGGCAGCGGGCCTACGCCGAGAGCCGGGATCTGCCGTGGTTCATCCTTTCCGCCGAGCACGGGCTGGTGGCACCGGAGGAGTGGCTCGCCCCCTACGAGCGGTACCTGCCGGACACCCCCGCCGCCTATCGCGCCGCCTGGGGACGGTGGGTGTCCGAGCGCCTGGACCTGCTGGCCGGGCCGCTGTCAGGCACGGTCGTCGAGATCCACGCCGGAGCGCCCTATGTGCAGGCGATCGCACCCCATCTGACGGCCAAAGGTGCCGCCGTGGTCACGCCCCTCGACGGCTTGAGCATGGGGCAGCGGCTCGGGTGGTACGCCGCGCACGGTGCCGCCCCCGCAGCGCCCGCTGTCCAGCAATCGCAGAGCGAGTCCGCCCAGGCGGACACCGCCTCGGTCGTCGCCCTGCTGCGCGACCCCTCGCGTGCGCTCACCCCGGCCGAGTTCCTCGCCTCCGCCGGCGAGGGGTGGAGGACACCGGGTCTGTACAGCTGGTGGGTCGACGCGTCCGGCGCGGCGGATCTCACCGCGGGACTCGGGATACCCGTCGCACCGGGGCTGATCTACGCGGGCCTGGCCGGTGCGACGCGCTGGCCGAGCGGGAAACGGTCGACCAACACGTTGTGGTCGCGCATCGCCGGGATGCACCTGGGTGGCAGGCACGAGTTCTCCACCTTCCGGCGCACCCTCGGCGCGGTTCTCGCCCACGCCGACGGCAGCGCGACCATCGACGAGGACGCCCTCACCGCATGGATGACCCAGCACCTGACGGTGGTGGCCCTCGCCTCCGAGGACGCCGACACCCTCGGACTACTCGAGAGCGAGGTGCTGGCGACCCTCGATCCGCCGCTGAACCTGCAGGGCATGGCCGCGACACCGGTTCGGTCCCGACTGACCGAACTCCGCCGTCCCCACCGGTGACGCCAGGCTCCCGACGCGGGCGCCGCGGCACCGAGGCATCCGACCCACGGCGGCCCGGCACCCTCCCGGCCCACCGACCCTCCGCTACGGGAACATCCGGCGCGCTGGGAGAGCGGCCCGACCGGTAACGATCACCGGCCCGGATCGCCCGGGCGGCTGTCCCGCTTCTCCTTGGGGGCCGGGCATCAGCGGGCGCTGCGCCGGGTCGCGCCGTGGTCGAACAACCAGCGCTCGAGCACATCGGTCCCTGATCCTTGCTGTTCGAGCGCGCACTCGTCCGCCCAGCGGGCTAGCAGCTCGGTGTAGTGACGGTAGGTTTCCGCCGGCCATCCACCCCGGGTGCCGAGCGAGGTCCAACCGGCCCGGTGCAAGGCGGTGGCCACCCGGCTGTCGAGGATCAGGCTCGGATGCGTCGGGGCGCCGGCCCCGGCGAAGTACAAGAACTTGGTGAAGAACGCCGGACCGAGGAACGGGATCAGGGTGCGATCGCCCGGATACAGCAGCGCATAGGCCTTCTCTGGATCGGTGCGGGAGAGTTCGGTCGCGTTTGTCAGGGCCTCGACGTACCGGTGCGGGTCGGCGGCCGCTGCGCGCATGCGGCGGTGCACCTGCCGGCGCCGCGATCCGGTTCCCCAGGCCATGGACAGCCACAGCAACCGCCACACCGCCGCCGGCTCGGACAGGTCCGCGGCTGCGGCGAACACCTGACCGCGAGACAGCTCGATCCTGCCGACGCCGACACCTTCGCGCTGCAGGGGGCCGCCGGGAACACCGAACGTCGCCACGGAGTCGTCCCACCACTGCAGATCCACCGGTATCGCCTGCTCGATCACCGCGTGCCGGCGGTCGGTGCCCGTGGTGCTCAGCCACCGTCGGCAGTCCGCAGGAAGGGCAAGGACGGTGGTGTCGGTCCGGGCGATGGGTGCCATGGGTGTCAGCATCACCGATCCGCCGCGCGGTGCCGGTCACGACACGAGGGGCGACGAACCGCGATCCACCATCCGACCGTACCGACGGCCCCGTCCCGCGAGGCGGGGCCGAACGGTGCACAGGACGTCTTCGAGCCTGGTGCACAACTGGGCCTGGTCGCCGCACCGATCACCGCCGTGGTGGAACCGGGGAGCTGTCGACGGCGCGAGCGGTGACCTCCCATGTGGGAGTTACCGTTTCCGGGGTCGATAGATCGTGGTTGCCCAATGGACCGCCTGCCCGAGCTGCGCGTCGTCGATCTCGAAGACGGCATCGACATCTGGCGGCAGGGGATCGCACGGGCAGTACCCGTTGGCTGGACCGGCATACGTCGAGAGCACAGCGCCGCCCTGGACGACGAACACATCCGGGTAGATCTCGCAGGCCAAGCCTCGTCTATTGGTGAGGTGCGTGGCCTTGACCTCGTACATGTGCGTTCCTTCCGGTGAGCGCCGCGGGTTGCCCGGTGACCGTGTCCTCCGGACCCTAACCGTTGTGCGGGCCTTGGCTCCGCAACAACACATCCCAGTTGTCGGGCCGCGAAAGCCCGAACGCGGTTCGGTAACCGAACCGGTAATGACCGTGAGCCGAGATAGAGTCCGCTTGCCGATGACTCTCCGTCCGTGTCCGTCTCGGCTGGCGGGACGCACTCTGGGGACTGGTTGTCCCTGATCTCGTGCGATGCGCAATCGAATGCGGGGCAGGCGCAGGCATTTCCTGAGGACATCAACCCGCACCGCGTCCCAACCCCAGTCCGGCCCGCTCATCTTTGTCGGCGAGATCGACCCGGACACGCCGATCGCTGATCGGCCTGGAAGCGGTGACGCCCTGGTGGATCGCATGACATCGGGGCGTGCCGCTGTGTCGGCATCCATTGTCTGCTGTCGCGGCGCTACTCGTAGAACGCGCTGCCGCCACGCCACTCGTTGTCGTCGTCGGTGGGGCTGCCGAGAAACTCCTCCGGGTCCTGGCCGTAGGACGCCGTGCCCCACTCCAGGCGGGAGCGATGAGAAAAGCGCGGATCGTCGAGGCGCGCCGGGCTCCCGTAGGGGGTGCGGGTCGTCCACCGCCCGGGCTGGACGTCCCGGTCGGTGGCCCGAGTCGTGTTGCGCGAGTTCCGTCGGCTCTTGGTCCGTTTCCGCTTCGCCTTCTCGCCGAAACCACTCAGCGGAGGCAGCGGAAGTTTCCGTCGTTCGTGGTCGGGTATCGAGCCCAGGACTGCCCGCAGCATGCTCGCCAAGCCTTCCCCGCATGCCCGGCAGGGAGTCAACCGGCTGTAGTGGGCTTCCTCAGCCGTGCACCAGTAGTGGATCGGTTTCGACGAACGGCAATTGGGAAGCGTGTGGACGCGGCCGGCACCGGTCTCGACGAACACCCGCCGGGTGAGAAGGTGCGCGGCAGCGCGCCGTCGAGAGGTGGTCGGACCGTCACCGGAGCGCACAGGACCGCCGGGCTGCCGCGGTGCCTGGCGCGTTCGAGCCTGCCCCGAGGTCCGCGCTACGGGAGCGGCGGAGCGGCTGCTCGAAGACGACGTCGAGTGCCCACCACCGCGCCGTGGCCCGGTTGCTGCGTCGTTCGCAGAGACTGTTCCGGGCGCGGGGGTCGCCGCCGATGCCGCCGCGGGGGTCCGCGGCGTGACGGTCGTGGCAGATCCGGCCGGCGGCGGGCAGATTCGCTCGGGCGAGCCGGTGATGGCATCGGCGAGAGCATGGTCGAATCGGCTGTGATAGCCGTGTCCGAACTCGTTGTAGCTGTCACCGAGGTTGTGGAACGCCTGCGCGATGGCGACGCATTCGGCCCGGCTGTCGCGGGTGGCGATATGCGAGGCGAACAGTTCGGGCACCCGCGCTCCGCTGTCGGTGTCCATCGGATAGATGCGCAACTCCCAACGCCCACTGGCGGCATGTTTGACCACATACCGGTAGCTGACGGTGTCGGCGCTGCTCACCCCAGACGACGCGACCTTCGTGGTGAACCTGAGGGAGGTGGCCGGATCATGCTGTGGAACTGTTCGCTCTCGACGCGCCATCGGTAGTCCTTCCTGGACTGTCGGGAGGGCGGCCCACCTCGGCCACCGATCCCGGCTACTGGAGAGAACTTCTTCATTCAAGCACCGCGAGTGTGTCGTAGACCACTGACGAAACCGGGATTCCCCTGCCGGTGCCGACGCCGACAATGTGGTCGTGCAGCGAGATGGGGCGGGGACTCCGCGTCCAGTCGCGACCGGCCGATCTATTCGTAGGTGTGCCCGGTCCGGCTGGGTGATTCGCTGCCGTAGAGGACGCTGACGATCGCTCTGGCCAGCTCGACCCATGCCTGCGGTTCGTGCAAAGCTTCTTCTGGGTCCTCGTCGTCGTCGCCCGGCGCGCCACCGGGAATGTGCGCCCACCCATCGATGCCGACTTCGGGCCAGGTGTAGGCCAGGAGCAGATCGGTTCCGTTGCGCCAGCAGGCCCAGCCGTAGGCGGGGGCGCTCGAGCCGGCAGAGAGGTCACCTTCGTGTTCGGAAATGTCTTGGGACCAGGTGACCCATGAACCGCCGTCCCAGGCGAAGGTGATGTCCTGTGCGCAGAAGCCGTCACCGGTGTCGAACATGAAGGTGAACCTGAACTCACCCGACGCGATTTCGTCCGGGAGACCGAGTGTGGCAAAGCGTTCGTCGCCCGCGTCAGCGATGGCTTCCTCGAGTGCAACCGTGCGCCCACTGGCGGCTCTTTTCGGCATCTCGACCTCCGGGCGTGTCGGTCCTTCGCCCAAGGTATCGATGACTGTGGTATGTCGCTGCCGAAACCCGCTTTCCGGACCAGATTAGGCCCGTGACTCCACCGTCCCCGTTCCGAATCTCGGGGCTGCGCGGGCAGGCGTTTCACGTGCCTGGAGTCAAGTCAGCCTCATGGGCGTCGACTCCCGCGTCTCCGTTCACCTCGGCACGCGATGCATGAGCTGGCGAAACGGTGCTTGTACTGCCCCCAGGAACTCGACCAGCTCGACACGGAATCCACGTCCACCACAGGTTCGGTTGCTTCCGGATGCACGCCGGCAATTGCCGCGGCCCCGCCCTCAATCACGTCGGGGACCCGGTCGGACCGTGCACCGTGGCGAAGCACAACCAGCTGCCCACCGCGCAGTAAATGGAGCAACTGCCGGGCGGGTCACGATGGGGGATGGACGCATCGAGTTCCCGCGACCCGGCCCGTGAGTTTCTCGATTTGTGGACCGAAATCGAAGGCACCTGCGGAACAAGTACGCGTTGCCCGCACACGTTCGGACCATGGGTGAGATCCTCGCCGCAACCCGTGGTCGGGACGCACTCGTCCGTCGCTACGAACCGGTCCTCGCCGCGTTCCGGGAGCTGCGCAACGCGATCGTCCACTACCCATACCGCGGCGATGTTCCCATCGCCACACCCCGGCCGGACACCGTCGACCGACTGCGCCGCATCCACCACTGACTGCTCCATCCCGTCCAGATCGGACAG
>NZ_AJFC01000373.1:0-20480 GCF_000256505.1 Rhodococcus sp. P14
TACCTCGGCCTGTTGACCACCAACGCCGTTGCCCCGGTGACGGCCGACCACGCCAGCCAGCTTGTTGACGACCGGAACGACGCGCGGGTGGTGGCGTAGGCCGAGGGTTCACATCGCGTCGAGGGCGCACGGGGTGAGTTTGCCCAGCGGTGCAGGCACCACTTCACCCGGGCTTTGGGCGGTGACGTGCGACAGACGAGCACGCTCGCATCGAAGACGGTCGGTAACGAATGGGACCCGGGGAGCGCTGACAACGGGGAACGCACGTATTTTCTCCGGGGAGCGCGTGCTCGAGGGCCGGGCCGGCAGGGCGTCCGGTGAGTCGACCTGCCGGCGCGGGTCGGGGTAGAAGAAGGGGCCATCAGAGGATATGACTCAGCCACCGCAGTGGGGGCCCGAGCCAGGCGAGCACAACTACCGATGGCCCCCGCCCGAGGATCAGCCGACCGCCCAGTACCCGCGCATCGACGATGCCCGCGACGGATACATGCCGCCGCAACAGCCCCAGCCGATCCCGCAGCCCCATCAGCCTGGGCAGATCCCGCCACCCGGCTATGCGCAACAACCGGCCTACGGGCCGCCGCCCAGCTATCCGGCACCGCCGCCCAAGAACTCCAACGCGGCCGTGTGGATCGTCGTCGCAGTGCTCGCCGTCATCGTGCTCGGTCTGGTCGGCTACCTGTGGTTATGGCCGCAGATCGTCAACGACAGCAGGGCGTCCGGGCCCTCGACGTCAACGTCGACCGTGGTCGTGCCCGCACCCGGCGGCCCGGCCCCGGCCCAAGGCGGCGCGAGCCCGGCACCGGCAACCGGGGAGAACGTGCCGGCGTACTCCACGCCCTGTCCGAGTGTGTTCACGAGCCCGAGTTTCGGCACCTCGGCAGTGGGCAGCAGTGTCACCTCGTGCGAGTTCGCCGAGGAGGTGCGTTCGGAATACCTACGCCAAGGTGTGCGGGGCGGTGTCGTGTCGGTCGACGCCTACAGCCCGGTCACCGGCCGCACCTACACGATGACCTGTTCGGGCAACACGGTGGTCACCTGCACCGGCGGCAACGACGCCGTGGTGTATCTGTACTGACATGGCCGAGCTTCGGCGCTCGAACACGCGCACTCACCTGCTTGCGGTCGCCGTCGCGGCCGTGGTCACGACCGCCGTCGGCGCGTGCAGCCCACCACCGGGCAACGACGAACCGGATGTGATTGTCATCGAGACGATCACCGAGTCCGTCGGACCCGCTCCGGCTGTTCCCCCTGCGACCGCCGGCCCGGGCGTGGGGGTGGGGGTGGGCGGCGGTTTGGAGGAGTTCGATGCCTTCGCCCAGCAATTGCCCGCTCAGGTGGGTCTGGCGATCGTCCCGGTCGGCGGCGGGCAGGTGATCACCGGTGGCACCGTGATGACCGATGTCGCCTGGTCGACGATCAAGGTGCCCTTGGCCATCGCCGCGCTGACTGCCGATCCCGCCCAAGCTGGCAACGCCGCCGCCGCGATCACAGCCTCGGACAACGATGCCGCCCAGGCGATGTGGGACGACCTTGGTTCCGGAGCGACGGCCGCGGCCGCCGTACAGCAGGTGCTGGCCGAGTTCGGCGACCCCGGCACCATGGTCCAACCCCAGGTCACCCGCCCCGGATTCACCGCCTTCGGGCAGACGATCTGGCCGCTGACCGCCCAAGCACAGTTCGCGGCCTCGCTGCCCTGCCGCGACGCCGCCGACGAGGTTCTGACGCTGATGGGGCAGGTCTCGCCGGATCAATCCTGGGGGCTGGGAGCGCTTCCCGGCGCCCGGTTCAAGGGCGGCTGGGGGCCGAACCCCTCCGGCGGCTACCTGGTCCGCCAGTTCGGAGTCGCCGATACCGCGGCCGGGCAGGTCGCCATCGCCGTGGCCGCGGCCCCGACCTCGGGCGTCTTCGAGGACGGCGTCGCCGTCCTCGACCGCGTAGCCTCCTGGCTGGCGCCGCGCCTGGCCGCCCTCACCGTTGGCAGTACCTGCTGATCTCCGCCTCCGTGGCCGCATGCCGCGGGTGGTCGAGCCAGCTTCCGGAAAGGAGATGTCCGCGACCACAGCCCGGATGCCGGGAACGGCGCCTCCGGAAGATCGCGAGCTAGCGTCGACGGACTTCCCCGGTGGGGTGGGTCCGCATTGGGGCAATGGCACGGGTCATGACCGATGCCAACGCATCTCGATCGCATGATCTACGTCGACGATTCTGGCCATCCCCAGTCCGGCTTGCCGTCTACGGCTGGATCGAGTTCCGCCCGAACCAGTGGCGATCGATACTGCACTCATGGCTCGACACCCGCAAGGCACTGTGGCGCGAGTTCGGAGTGCCGGTGACACCGAGCTGCGCACCATCTAGTACGCCAATGGCCGCGGCCGGATCTCGAAGAACATCCCGCGGCGGCGCATCCACGATGGCCACGAGTACTGGAAGGATTTCGGTCCGGAGGTCGCGCACAACTGTCTAGAGACTCAGAACGCGGACTTATGCCCGTGCTCGATGTTCCAGAGCCTCTTGGCTGCATCCTTCTCGCGCTGGGCGCTGACCTTAGATGCGCGGATCAGTTCCGCGTTCTGGGAAGCAGAAATGGAGGCATGGCCATTCAGGATGCTGGACTGACTGTTCACCGCACCTGTCAAGGAGCCGATACCGGCCGAGATGTTGCCAAGGCTCGAGTGGAGCGAGGAGATCTGGCTAGAGATACTGACAGACATCTCACTGAGGGCGGACCGAAGATCGGAGAATCCAGCAGCCATTATGCGGTTGCCGTGCCAACTCTCGTAGATGTTTGCAAACTCAATGTCGCCCATAGCGCGCCGCGTCGCCTTCGCGACTGCGTCGTAGATCGTCTTGTAAGACTGCATGGCAGACACAGACACGTCCGTAACAGAAAAAGGTGGAACGACTCCGTCATAACGGGCGGCAGCTTCCGAATACTGGTCGGCCATCGAGTGGATGTAGACAATGTCGTCCTGGAAGGCTTTCAGTTTCAACGCACAGCCCTCCAGCGACGTCCAGAAGGGATTGTATACACGCTCCCGCCAATCGACCTCGGACTGGTGGAGGAAGGCCTTCGCCTCTTCAAGATGCATGGGCAGACGTCCCAGCGCCTCAGTCGCGCTTTGATTTGCGCGCGTGACTCTGGTAATCAACCGGTCCTGTTCCTGTCGATAGGCTTCCTCCGAAGCCCGCTTAGCCTGCTCCGCCTGCCTGCGTTCCGCTTCTTCCCTCTCGGCTTTCGCTTCAGACTTTCGTGCCCCGGATGCGATGACAGAAAATACGATTCCGGCTGCTCCGAGGAACAACGCGAGGAAGAACCAGTTCGCTCCGGTTAGGACCATCCACTCAGTCGACATGAGATAGTAGAGACTGCTGGCACACATGAGAAACAGACTCAGCGCTGAAAGTACGAACGCCCATGTGGACAGATTGGCGCACAGTTTTGAAGTTTTCACCCGGTCTCCTCGCACCTCCGGCGAGGCGATGGAGTGGTCACCTCGTCCAAGTTTGAGGATGAGGTTAACACCAGAGGCGGACTGGTGCGCCTGTTCGACTTGCTGGCAGTTTCAACATGACAGTGGTGGCTAATAGGCTTTTGTAGGTCAGGTCGACTTCCCGTGAGGGGGCAAGTCCCGTGAGGTGGTGTACGACGTCGTCGCGTGATTTGTGAGTGCATGTCGGAGCGGTTCCGTGAGGGATCGTTGTCAGGATCGGTGTCGATGCCTGGAACTGACTCACGCGTGATTTGTCCACCCCTGGGTGTCTCGTGCGAAGGACCTGTCGTTCCGGGCGTCGGCACCGGCCCCGCTCCGCCTGCAGGCCTGATCAGAAGCCTGTCCGTGCCGATCGCACGTGATCCATCACAGATGTCAATGGCCAGTAGCTTCCGCGGCCCGGGACCCTAGACACTGGGGAATTGCGGCGGCTCCGTGCCCACCCACGTCTTGTAAGCAGCCTCAGCGCCTCGAATCGGCGTGACGCTGGGCTCGGATACCGGATCAGACGGACGTGAGGCGCTCGGGCCGAAAAAGTATGTGCACGAGTTGACGGCCGCCGCGGTCGGTGGTCCACCACAGGCCCACGCAGGACGGGCCGTGACCGAGCTGGGGCCAGTGCGTGAGGGCACCGTCCGCGACATACCCGAAGGTGACACCGTGCTGGGTGCCCTGCCCGAGGGCAGCCATGGGGGGCGCCCCGGCATCGACGGTGAACGCACTCACCCGGACCCGGCCGTCCACCGGTTGCAGCATTCCCAGACTGACGCCCATACCCTGACCGGTGGCGAGCATGGGCACACCGGTCCGTCGCGCCAGCGCCGACAGGTCCGGGCCGGGATACTCCACCGGGACGGAGGCCACTCCCGGATCGCGGGACCCGAGTGAGGTCAACGGTCCGATGAGGTCGCGCAGCCGGAAGGTCTGGACGGCCGGCTCGGGGTCCTTGGGCGGGTCGTCGACGGCCGGTGGTGCCGCCTCGGCCCCGTGCTGCAGGTGTCCGAGCAGGGCGCGCAGGTCGGGTTCGTCGCCGAGATCGAGGGGGAGCAGTTCCTTGGTGCGCCCACCGGTGACGACGCGCAGGTGCGTCCCCCGTTGCCAGATCTCTTCGGCACCGTCTGCCGCGTAGTTCGCGGTTTCGATCACCTGCCGGGAATGCACCCCCGCCAGCAGGATCTCGTAGCCGTGGGTCGTCGCGGGGCGGACAACGACGGAGCGGACCTGTAGCACCGACGGGGCGACGGCGAACACCTCCTTCAAGGTCACCACGACGTGTCCCGCGAGCCACCGGCGATACAGAGCGTGGCGCTCGGACTTGGTGTAGGTGCGCACGGTCGGGTTGCCGGCGGGGGTGAGGTCCGGGTGCCGGGTGGGTGTCTGCTCGAACGGTGGCGCCCAGATCACCACCGAGGCCTCACCGTGCCGGTAGTCGACGACCGCGGAGGGCTGTGCGTTGTCGGCGAGAGCGTCGTTGAGCACCTCCAGGACCGTGTCCCGCTCCCCGGCGACGAGCCGGCTCCACTGCTGGTCCCACCAGGCTTGAGCCTGGGCCTGCCACCGCAGCAGGGACTGGTGTTGTTGCTCGGTTTCGAACTCGATCTGCTGGGCAGCCAGTCGCTTCGCCTCCGCACGGGCGGACAGGGAGAGCCGGGAACGGGTCTGCATTAGGTCCCGGTATCGCTGCTGCACCCACCGGTGGCGAGCCTGCGCGGAGGGGTAGGCGGGAGCGGGCACGGTGTACC
Source organism: Rhodococcus sp. P14 (assembly GCF_000256505.1). Classification (NCBI taxonomy): domain Bacteria; kingdom Bacillati; phylum Actinomycetota; class Actinomycetes; order Mycobacteriales; family Nocardiaceae; genus Rhodococcus; species Rhodococcus sp. P14. The sequence goes on from NZ_AJFC01000373.1 coordinate 5,237, forward strand.
GCGTCGCCGGCGGGAAGTGCACCCGGTGCAGGTTGTCGATGCGCTCGACGTCGTCGCGGGCCGCCGCGAGGGCTTGTTCCTTGGCGCGGCGGCGTTCTTCTCGCTGCGCCTGCCGTTCGGCGGTCTGCGTCCACCCCGAGCCGGTCGAGTAGGTACCGCCTCGGCCGCTGGTCAAGGACGTGTAGCCGCTGATCGGTCCGAGGCCGCTGGAGACACCGACACCGCGTGTCCCGACGTGTATTCGGGCGATCCGCGGGCCGAGTCCGGCGCTCACCCCCCGCGAGGACACCCGCAGCCGCACCCCGGGTGCGAGCCGGAAACCGAATCCCATGTCGTCCTCCCTCCGCCGCGACGCAGGCTCATGCCGATGATCATCGATTACCCATGGTTCCGGTGGATTCCTCGGTCCGCGCCTGCTCGGACTTCGGACGAACGCGGCCGGATCGCCTCGACGGAAAAGGAGGGTTCTGTGGTTGTCGGGCCCGGCTATTCGAGCCAGATCCGGTCCGCGAACCCGCCGCGTTCGCCGCGTTTTTCCTCCGCCTTCCTGCGGACGTCGTCGAGGGTGTAACCGTGGCATGCCGCCAACGCGGTCAGGACCTCCAAGACGTCGGCGGCCTCTTCCAGCGCGTACTCGGGCGAACCGGACTCGCGCAGTTCCCGAGCCTCCTCGGCCAGTTTGTCGTGCAGCGCGCCTTCGTAGGCGTCCGCGTCGAGCTGTCGGGTGTCGGGAGTCCGGCCGCTGGCGCGGATGATCTCCGGTATCCGGTCGCGAACCAGCTTTCCCATCGGTGTCCCTTCCACGCGTGATACTTGCCGCATGTCGTTCTACAGCGTCGAGCCGACACCGCGCACGTCGTGGCGTCAGGCCGTTCTGATGGGGGTCAATTCCCGCACGTACAAGTTCGCCCTCGGGACGGCGCTGCTCGAGCTGGCGAAACCGGGGCGCGATGCCGTGACGCTTGCGGAGTTGGCCGAGCGATACGCCTGGGCGCTGCTCGCGCGGGAGGGCGGCTTTCCGCAGGCTCCGGCCGCCGTCGAGCTTCGTGACACCGATTTCCTGGCAATCCTGGAGCGGGAGCGGGCGGCGTCGTCGGCCGCGGGACGGCCCACGGAGGCACTGGTCGAGGCCGCGGTGAGGTCGATGCCCGGCATGGTGATGCAGAAGTTCCACAATCTGCGGGGGATCGGGGAGGTCGCGCACGCCTTCTACCGGGTGCAGGGCCGGGGGAGTAACGCGATGGTGCGGTTGACGCCGGAGTTGCACCGTGTCGCTGCCGCCGACGATGTGCTCGGCCGCGAACTGGACTCGCGGTGGTCGATCGTCGAAGCGTCGTTCGATGCGTCCATCGGTCGCACCCTCATCGACCGGGGCGTGGAGATCGACCCCCGGGGAGCGGTGGTGGTGTCGCCGGCGCGACGGGTGCCGCTGACCTCCGTGCGCGGTGCGATCGCCGGCTTCCAGCACGGTCGATGCTTCTACTGCCATCAGGAACTCGACCAGCTCGATGCGGACATCCACGTCGACCATGTCTTCCCGTTCTCCTGGATGAACACCGGCAGCTGGTGTGGGCCCGACCTCAACCACGTCTGGAATCTGGTCCTGGCGTGCGCACCGTGCAACCTAGCGAAGAGCAACCGGCTACCCACCGCCGAAGAAGTGGAGCGGTTGCTGGAGCGCAACGACGCGATTGCAGGATCACCGCATCCGCTGCGGCGCACGTTGGAGATCACCATGGGAACCACCGGTCCGACTGCAGAGGCGCGCCGGCGGCAGCGGCGGGACTTCGTCGGCGCGGTATGGAACCACGCCACCGAGGGACTGGTGAGATGACGGCACCGCCATCCCCGGCTCGGTGATCTCCGGCCGACGCCGAAGCGAGGCAGGCGAGCAGGGTGATGCGGCCACCGGACCGGGGGCGTCGTACCGCGCGACCGCCGAACGTCCTGACGGGTCGGCGGCCGGCGCCGTGTGCCGGACGGGAGTTCGCCTCGGTGGAGAGCACCGAATCTGGCACGGCGGCGTCGGCCCCGGATCACGATGAGAGGATGGAAGCATCGAGTTCTCAGGATCCGGCCCGCGAGTTTCTCGACCTGTGGGCCGACATCGAAAAGCATCTGCGGCACAAGTACTCGCTACCCGGGCATATTCGTACCATGGGCGAGATCATCGCCGAAACCCGCACTCGGGACGCACTTGTCCGTCGCTACGAACCGGCCCTCACCGCGTTCCGGGATCTGCGCAACGCGATCGTCCACCATCCGTACCGCGGCGATGTTCCCATCGCTACACCGCGCCCGGACACCGTCGACCGACTGCGCCGCGTCCACCACGAGCTGCTCCACCCAGCCCAGATCGGACGGTGCCTGCGAGCACCGGCGGTGAGCACCGCGGCCCCGGACGACCCGCTTCGCGACGCCTTGTACGAGATGGCCGCGCACTCGTACTCCCAGCTGCCTGTCTACGAGGACGGCCGATACCTCGGCCTGTTGACCACCAACGCCGTCGCCCGCTGGCTGGCTACGCAGATCAGCGACGCCGGCGAGGTCCTGGTGGATCAGGTTCTGGTGCGAGAAGTGCTCGACTTTGTCGAGCCGACCGAATTGGTCGTCCACCGCGCGCACCGTGTCGGTCGCCGCGGTGATCGACGGGTTCCGCAAGGAAAACCCAGCCGGCACACTGGTCGCGGTCATCGTCAGCGAACTGGGTCTACCGACCCAGAAACCGCTCGGTGTCGTCGTGCGCGACGATCTGGCATATCTGCTCGCTCAGCTCCCGGCAGTGGGCCTGTAGAACTCCGTGTCGCGGGGGACAGGGCATGGATCTGCGGACCGGTCGCCTGCAGGTGCCGGTAACCGGTATGCCGCGCTCGACTACGAGGCCCACGGTCACGCACCGGGATCGGGGGCGCCGCGGGTGTCTTCGAGGGGAATCCGCTGACAACGTTCCCTGACGTCGGGACGCCCCTGCGGAGCTCGGCGACGCCACATTCTTCGACATCAACGCGTTGGTCACGAGTATGCGCGCCCGTCCCAGCGAAGGATCCGGTCGGTGATGGTGCCCGCAGCGCAGCTTGGGTTGCAGTCGTTGTCGAACTGGCGAATCGTGTACTGCCCATCGGCCCCCGGCCCTTCCAGCTCGGCGTAGTAATAGACGTGGCTGGTGCTCGTGTAGTTCGGTCCGGATCCGTCATCCCACTCGATCGTCTCGAAGCCGTCGACGTTGGGCACGAGGGTCAGGACACCGTTGTATCGCCCGGGGTTGTAGGTGAGGAAGACACTGCCGGTGGCGTCCGTGGTGGGCTCGGCGAAATCCAGTGCGTCGCCGTAGACGGCGAGATCGACCCGGGCCAGGATCTGTCCGGACGAGCTGATGGCCGCGACGCATCCGCCCCCACCAAGACCAGGTTTGCCATCGAGGACGGTGGAGACCTGCACAGTGCCCAGGTGCGGGTGAGGCACGCTGCGGGTGTCTTCAACCCTGCCCCCACAGATGGATTCCGCGGTCGCCGGCGGCGGCTTCACCTGGGTGAACAGGGTGATCTCGTAGGCGCCGCTGGAGAGCGCCAGGGTCGAGATCAGATCGCCGGCCACGACGGTGGCTTTGCCAATCCCCAGGAGCGCCATCAGTTTGCCCGCGACGACGGCGGCCGTGCGGGTAATGCCCTTCGCGGTGAGCTGATCCCACATCTGAGTCGACAGCCTGCCCTGAATCTCGGCAAGGATGTCGGGGGTTCTCTCGATACCGCACATCACGAGCGATGCGATTCCGCCGGTGAGGGCACCGAGGTCGGCAGCGCTGACGGTGGTGGTGAGCCCGTCGGTGACGCACACACCCATGACACCGAGTTCCAGGGCCGTCAAGACGGCAGGATCGTCCGCGGCTTCCTCGATCGCGTTCCATAGGACGCCGTACGCCAGTGACGAGGTCGACACGGTCGCGGTCATCGTCGAGATGCCGTTCAGTGGCGCCAAGGATTGTTCGGTGAATCCGAGGTCGACGCCGCCGCCGGGCGGCAGGACCCAGGTGCGGGAGCGTCTGTCCGCCGGCACGCCCATCGCGTCTGTGGTGGCGGACAGTACTTCCGATGTGAGGGCGCTGATCTGGCCGGAATGCAGATCGACGAACGCCCAGGTCGGGGTGACCGGTGCGGTGACGATCAGTGCAACGCCGCGATTGTTGCGGATCTTGACGACCGCGGTGTCGGAATCGTGGGGGTCGGAACCGGTGCACACGAGCATGGGTGCGTTCCTGTCCTCTACGTACACGACATCGTCCATCCATCTCGGGCGAGGTTGGGATGGGCAGGACGGCGGGCGTGCACGCAGGCCCGCCGCGGAGGTGAGGAAGTGATTGGCGTCTTCGGCGCGTGCCACCAGCCACTCCTTGATGCTCAGGTGGGTGACCTCCGCTGTCGCGGTGCGGCGATCAGGGCTGATCTGCGGCTCGATCACCTGTGTCGCCGCGGGTTCGGTCGAGTTCGACGCGTGCGCGTCGTAACTGATCAGGAAGAGCTGTTCGTCGGACGGGAGCGGCTCCGGAAGTCGGTATCTGAACGTCAGCGGCTTCTGGGGTTGACCGCTGGACAGGGTCACTTCCGCGCGGGCAAGAACACCGGGTAGGTCCGCAACATCGAGTGGGGTGACCGTGAGGGTCGAGTCGGCCGGCCCCGCACCGGGCGGCACGGCCACGGTCCAGGCGCCGGTGACCGGTACGTCGGTAGCTTCGCTGTCCGACAGAGCCACCGAGGTCGAGGAAGACGGCTCCGGCGTCCCCGATGCCTCGTCGGAACGGCCGCCACCAGGGAGCAGTGCGCATCCGCTTGCCACCAGCATCGTCGCAACCAGCATCGCCATGGTCACGGGACCGGACCGAAGTCGTTGCACCACAGGCGTATCCTCCTGTCCAACGGGAAGGTCGCCGGCTCACTCTAGCTCCGTCCCTCGGCGCCGAAGGCGGAATACGAAGCGCTATCGGCCGGGACCGGGCAGTCGACGAGAACGGACACGCAGTACGTACTCTGCGTATAGCGCAGACCGGCTTCGCCGACCGGGGACCGAGCACCTCCCCATGATGCGAGGACCTAGGGGGACAAGCCCGGAACCTCGCCGGACAACGCACGTCTGGTCGCCGCGCTGGCGCGGTGTCCCGACTCGTACAGTTGCGGCCAGGCCGCGAAGTCCTCGGGGTCGACGATCGTCGTGTCGTGGCCCCCGTTTCCTCGCCGCTTCGGGCGATGTTCGGGATGGTTCGGAAACTCCGAGGCCAAATAGCCGCGGTCGAGTTCGAGCCGGAAGATCAGCCACGTGTGCGGGGTGAACCCCACCGCTTCGGCGCGTTTGGCGAGGTCGATCCAGTCGGTGATGTTCGTGTACCCGCCGTCGAGCACCGCCGTCTGGGTGGCGATCATGGGGATCGTGCCCAGCCAGATCGGCGGAAACTCCAGCAGGACCCGGCACCACTCGCGCCGCCGGGCCGGCGGAATCGGTTCCCACTTCGCCTGCGCGTTGCGCAGGGTGTCGCTGTCATGGTGCGAAGACATCGCGCCCTCCACCTTCCGGAGGCGTGGGCCTCCATCGACTTGTCCGCCGGCGGTCACCGCGCGAACCGGTTCTTCCCCTGGGGCACCCACAGTCGATGGAGAAGGGGTTGCCGGGCAGCCGGCCAGGTACCGACAACTGCCACTCTGGAACCTGCTGCCACCATAGCAAGAGCGACCGACATGACGGCGCCCTGTCAGCAGACACCCTGCTCGCCCGCACCTGCCGGTATTACTGCAATCAAACTCTCGTACTACCAGCTCGATCCGGGTCAGGAACACGTCGCGTTCCTGCGTCGCGAACTCGAGCTGCGCCAGGGAAGCACGGCGTGACGACACCGGTGTTGGTGCGGTCACGCCGGTGAACCGGGCTGGATCCGGGGCCCTCGGTCGATCAAGTCCGGTCGGCGAAGCCGCCACGCTGGTCCCGCTTCTCGCCGGCCTTGCAGCGAATGTCGTCGAGGGCCTGACCGTGCAGGGCTGCGAGTGTGGTGAGCATTTCCAGGACATCCGGTGGATGTCGCCGCTGCCGGTGCACGGGACCGACGTCGTGACCGCGCGGAGCCGCCACCACCGCCGCATGGCGGGCACAGTAGTCTGACCTGCACGGCAACGGTGTCAGGCAGTCGAGGAGGGCATGCGGTGCGGCGGCTGCGTGTGACTACCTACGACGGCGGGAACAGCCTCTACGACACGGTGCTCGAACTGATCACCGCGGCCCAGCGCAGGGTATGGATCAAGATCCCGTGGTGGGACACCTCCCCTCAGGCTCGTCGTCTCCTCGATGCGGTGATCGCCGCCAAGCAGCGCGGTGTCGATGTCCTGGTGCTCTGCCGGCCCGAAGCGTCCAACGACGCCGTGCTGCGAAGGCTGCGCCGCGCCGACATCGCCCTGACCAGCGTCCGGTACATCCACGAGAAAGAGCTGATCGCCGACGACATCGCGGTCACCCACTCGATGAACTTCACGCGTACCGAGATCGAGCGCAACCAGAACTCCGGCTCGGTCTTCGACACCCCCGAGGAGATCGACGACCTCGAAGCGGGTTTCCGCACGCTGCTGGACAATCGGGAGGCGGTCAGCGTCGGCGAGGAGGAGTGGACACCGAGTTCGGTGCTGATCCCCCCGGATTTCCAGAAGTTCCTGACACGCTACGACCGGCTCAATCCGTTGCAGTCGAAGGCCGTGCCCGTGGTGCTGTCGAGTCCGGGGCATGTGATGGTGGTGGCTCCGACCAGCGCGGGGAAAACGTTGATCGGGGAAGTTGCGGCGTTGCGGTCGATCGTCGGAGAGGGCAGGCCGGCGGTGTGGCTGTTGCCGGCACGCGCTCTGGCCGCCGAGATCGGTGAGACCGCCAAGCGGTGGAACGAGCACGGGATCCGTGCCATCGAACTGACCGGCGAGACCAACATGTCCAGTGAGGCGGTCCGCAAGGCGCAACTGTGGGTGGCGACGACGGAGAAGTTCGAGGCACTCTACCGGCGGTCCTCGCTGCGCGAGTTCATCGGCAGCGTCGGCTGCCTGATCATCGACGAGGTGCATCTCGTCGGCGATCCGGAACGCGGCGCCACCCTCGAATCGCTCATCGCCCGGTTGCGTGCCGCCGAAGCCCGCACCCGGATCGTGGCGCTGTCGGCGACCGTGTCCAATGCCGACGAGCTCGCCTCCTGGTTTCATGCTCAGCTGATCCGGTCGGCGTGGCGGCCGACAATCCTGAACACCCAGTTCGTCGCCTACGACGCCCCAGCGGCCGAGGAACGACGGGAGCTGCACGAAGCCGCCAAAGACCGGGCTCTGCGGGATCTGCTCGGCGAGCTGGTCGATACTGCCGGGCAGTCGACGACCGTCGGCCTCAGCGCCGCGACGGCAGAGGGCGGTGTCCTGGTCTTCTGTGGGAGCAAGAACGCGGTGCGACGCACCGCGGCGCTTGTTGCCGGCGTCGAGTTCCGCGAGGTCGACGACGAACAGTTGATCGATGCGGCCTTCGCGCGTGGGGTGGGAATCCACTTTCGCGATGCGCCCCGGGCCGGGCGCGCGCTGACCGCGTTCAAGGAGCGAGACATCCGCGTTCTCGTCGCCACGTCCGGGTTGTCGACCGGAGTGAACACCCCCGCCCGGTTCGTGGTGATCCGGGATCTCGAGCTGGGAATCTCTGCTCTGGAGGTTAGTCAGGCTCAGCAGATGTTCGGCCGGGCAGGACGGGCCGGACAGGAACCCGAGGGGTTCGGGTTCATGCTGGTACCACGCGACCAGGAAGCCCTCTGGCGTCATAAACTCGCCGACGGGTACACAGCACGCAGCCGGGTCGTCGACCGGCTGGCCGATACCGTCCTCGCCGAGATCCTGCTCCGGTCGATCCGACACCGATCCGACGCGTCGACCTGGTTTCAGGAGACGTTCGCCTACGCCCAGTCCCGTGAGGTTCACGACGTCGACGAGGCCCTCGACTTCCTGGTCCGCCGCGGCTTTGTGACCGAATCCGAGGACGGCCTGGCGGTGACGGAGATCGGTGCGTTGACCTCACGGCTGATGATCGATGTCGAGTCCGCCGCCGAGCTCCTGGCTGCGTTGGCCGAAGTCCCGGTCCCCGCCGACGCGGCCGAGGCCGAGGAGTACGTGCTGCAGATGACGGCGAGCGGCGTTCGCTCGCTTCGAGAGTGGCCGGTGAATCAGAGAACCTACGAGGCGGTGGTCCAGGAGGCGCTCTCGTCGTGGTCGCGGCGGGTGACCTCGCGTCTGGGCAGCCACTTCGGGTCTCGATTCTGCCTGGCGGCCGCGCATCTGGCGCTGCGCGATCCCCGTAGGCTCCACGCGAAGCCCCCACGTGGGATGTCCCTGGCCGACTTCCGGCGCGCGATCGACGAGATGCCCCGGTACCTCGCGTGGATCAGCGCCCTCGGTTACCTCGGGTCGGCGACCTGGGCGCCGGCGGTGGCCGGTGATCTGGCCCGCCGCCTGTCGTGGTGGACCCTGTCCCCACGCCCGGAGCGAGGCTCCGGTCGTCTGCTGTGGATGCTCGAACGCACGCTGCATCCGGAGAACCGGCGGATGCGCATGCAAAATCTGTGGGGTCGAGCCCGACAGAACGGCTACTCGAGCCCCGACCGGATCAACGCTCGGCCCCGCGACGTCGACGTCTCGACCGAGGAATTCGCGCAGGTCGCGCGTAGTCGCGCCGATCTGCAACTCGCCGTGCCGGACCGGCTCACCCTGCCCGTCACGACGGCGACCGCCCAATCCCGAGTGACGGTGCTGAGCAGTACCGGAACCCGCCGAGCGGTGTCCACCGTGTGCCCGGTGCTCGACCGGATCGAACTCGCGCTGCCCCCGGGCAGGGAGGCGGGCTCGATGGTTGCGGATGCATTCCTCTACACCCGTGACGGGGACTTCGCGTACCGCAATGTCGTGGTCGAGCTACCCGACGATGCGGTCGGTACACGACTCGATCCGCTGGTGGAGGCGGCTCGGCTGGTCGACGACCTGCCCGTCGTCGCCGTGGTGGTGAAGAAGAAGTTCTCGGGGCTGCGGCGCCTGCTGTCGAGTGAACGCAAAAAGCGCCGCATGTCGCTGCTGCCGTTGCTTGCCCCCGACCCGCAGTTGCGTCCGGTGGCGCTGGCCCTCGCCGAACACGAGGCTGAGCCCGAGCGTGCGGTGCTCACCCTGCGCGCCAACCTACGGGCGTTCCTCGCCGCCGAGGACAGTCACGTTCCGCGCCCGGCCGCGGCGGTGCTGCGCTCCGGTCACGCCTGCGACGACGAGTTCGAACTGACCTTGGCGGCGCTGGCCGGTGCCCTGCAGTTCGACACCGGTGCCGCGATATCGGGTGAGAAGGTCGTGGCGCTGGTGAAGATCTCCGGTGAGTGGCACCTGGCGGCCCCAACGAAGGAACCGTTCGTTCAGGTCGAACCTGTTGTCCCCGAGGAGCTCCCGCCGGTGATCCGAACGGTGCAGGAGCGAGAACACGACCCGGATGCCACCGTCACGCCGCTCTGCGACTGGATGCAGGAATTCACCCAGTCGTAGCGGAGAGTCAGCACCCCGCGGCTGCGCGCCACGCGATGCACACCGGCACGGCGCAGTGAGGGACCGCCCGGAAGCAGCACGGTACGACCGGCCGTCACTCGTCGCAAAGGGCGCAGAAGTCACCAAGGGGGGTGGAGCGCTATTCGTAGAGCGCGCTGTTGCCGCGCCAGTCGTTGTCGTCGTCGGTAGGGCTGCCGAGGAACTCTTCGGGGTTCTGACCGTACGAGGCGCTACCCCAGTCCAGACGTGAACGATGATTGAATCGCAGATCGTCGGCACGGGACGGCCGCCCGTAGGGGATCTCTCGTGCCTGACCTCCCGCACGACCGTGTCGGCGCCCGGTATCGGAGTGTCCTGCGCTCCGCTGAGCGCTCTTGGGGCGCTTGGGTGCCGGCTTCGCGGCATGAGGTGTCAACGGGGGCAGCGGATGCCGCATGCGGGTTTCGGCCGTTATCACTCCCAGGCATCGGTTCAGGAACCGCACCAGTGACCTGGTGCATTTCGGGCAGGGAGCTAATCGGCTGTGATGAGCTTGTTCCGCGGTGCACCGGTGCTGCACCGTGTTCTTGGAAACGCAGTGGTCGTGCGCGTGGTAGTGCCCGGCGCGTGCGTCGACGAACACCGGCCGGCGGAGTCGTTCGGCGACGGCACGCGCGAACGCTGGGTTCGCCCTCGGGGGTGGAGGGACCGCCCCGTTCCGACGTCGAGACGGTACGTGGTCGTCACGAGACCGTGGCTCATCGGGTGCAGCTGGCGACATCCCACGAGTAGAAGCAGGAGATGCCGCGTCGCCGGGTCGCCGTGCCGGGGACTTCTCTCCACCGTGAGGGACGGGGCTCGTACCGGAGTGGCGGGCCGGGGGCGCAATACCAGCCCCTTTGGGGGAAGCTGGGGCGCGGGTAGCGCCGGAGGACGCCGACCGGGATTGCTCCGTGTGCAACGCCGCGGCGGCATCGGCGACAGCTTGGTCCAGTCGGCTGCGGTAGCCGTTCCTGAACTCATTGTAGCTGTCGCCGAGGTTCTGGAAGGCACGCGCGATGGCGGCACATTCGGCTCTGGTGTCGCGTGTGAGGATGTGCGAGGCGAACGGCGCGGGTGCATCTTTCGGGCTGTCGGTCTCCCGCTCGTAGATGCGCAGTTCCCACCGGCCGCTGCTGGCGCGTTTGATGACATACCGGTGTCGCGCGGTGCCGGCAGTGCTGACGCGACGTGCGGCGTTCTTCGTGCGGACTACCCGGGCAGGGTCCTGACTGCGTTTCCGCTTCCTGCCACCTGCCATGTGCAGTCTCTTTCTCGGATGTGCGGGGATTCGGACATGCACCTCGACCATCCGGTCGGATGCGGACGAGCTGGGAGATGCCTACGGGTGGGTCTCAGCCCTCGTCGTACTTCTCCCAGAAGCGGGCCCGCAACCGGTACCGGCTGTCCTCGTCCAGGTCGTAGTGCTGCATCGCGACGGACGCGTCGAGCAGCAGGGCCCGGTCGATCTCCCGCGGGATCGAGGGCCTGGCCCGATCGAGCTCGAGCTTCTCGTCGGCGGTGGCGCTTTCCCGGAACGAGGCCAGCACCCGCATCACCACCTCGTCGATCGCGTGGTCGTCCTCGGTCTCGTCGTTGCGGTCGTAGCCCGGCAGCACCTGAGCGGGGGAGCCGGTGGTGCTGCTGTAGGCGAGCACACTGGTCCGACGCGGGGCCGACGAGGCCGGTACCCGCGCCGCCACGTCCAGAGGGGTCCGGCCAGCCGGCCGGACCGCCGGGACCACGGCGGGCGTGGGCGCCGGTGGCGTGGGAATCGGTGCGGGCACCGGTTGACGGTCGACCTTGAGCACCGCGTCATCGACGACTCCGCCGTCGATGACGTCGAGCTCGTCGGCAGCGCGGATCAGGTGCCGGCTGACCCCGTGCGAGGTGCCCACCGCGGTCGGGACGGCGAGCAGCACGACTTGAACGCCGTGAACCTGAGCCTCTTCGACGGCTTCGGTCAGGTCATCGTCGCCGGAGACGAGGAAGAACACATCCGAGGCTCCGTTGCGAGCGTGAGCCACCAAGTCCAGGCCGATACGCAGGTCCACGCCCTTCTGCTCGCCGTTGACACCGAAGCGGCCGAGACGAAGCTTGACCTTGGCAAGCTCACCGATGCGTTCTTGCTGCGCGTCGGGGATGCCGTTGCGGGCCGAGTCGTACCAATACACCCGCAACACCGGCAGCCCCGACCGGTCCTGCGCGGTGTCCACCAGCGAGCTGATCAGCGTGGAGTAGTCGACGTGAATACCGCTGCGTAGCGACGTGCCGGTCACGCGAGTTGCAGCCGAGGCAAGCAGATATCCGGCATCGATGTAGAGCGAGCAGGTCGACCGCATGCGCTCACTATGACATGCACGAACGACAGGGACGGCACACTGTGACCAGCCCATGCGCCCCTTTCACTGGTGGGAGCACGGGACAGCCTCGACCACCGCGAAGCGCCTGCCTGCAGGCGATGCTCGCACCCGGCGTCCTGGCAGGACTCGCGGTATGCCGCGTACGCGCGGTAAGCGGTGTGCGACTGGTATCGGGTAGCCGGAACGCAGAACCTTGCCTCTCCGCTGGTCACGGACGGTCTGCACACGGCAGCCGAGGTACCGAAGCGATGCCGCAGGGAAGGCCGAATGATGCATCGGATGCAATAACGGGCGTGCGAGTTGACATAATCACGCTTATCGGCATTTCGTGACAGGTTGTGCCACAGCAGGTTTCGTGGGATATCGGCGTTGTCTCGCGGGAACGAGGCGCGGGGCGGGCGCACCGGCGCGGTCAAGTCCACGGCGTCGGCGCGTCCCGGGCGCTGTTCGCTGCCGCCGACGCGGCTGGATCGACCGACTGGGACGGTCTCGGTCCTGGATGAGTCTGAATTCGTGTTCCTGCGCGACGGGCGTCGTCGGCGCCAAGGCATCTCGCAGCCCGCCGTTAAGTTCAGTCCTGTTGCACCGCAACATGAATCATGGATAATCGTGCTTATCCATCATGGTCGGCCGGAGCTCGTCGGCGGTACTTCTCCTCGCAGCGCCCTGATCGACACCGCCGCGCACGTCAGTACCGGGCGCCGAATCGGCGGGGCGAAAATGGCCCCCCTTGATCGCGGCCCCGGGCACGGACTCGGGGGCCGGCGGCACGAGCTTGCAGCGTCGCGCGGGCGTGATGGTTCGACTCCCGGTGCTACCCAGCCGTGGGCAGGTACGGGCAGGAAACCTCACGGCGTCGGTGTCCGTTCGGTAGAGTTTTCGTGTCATCGTCATCCCCCTGCACGGTGACCGAAACCCCGCCGGAGTTGCCCCCCAAACTCTCTCCGGCGGGGTTTCTCAGTTCGATCTCGACCGAGCGTGCCACACTGCAGGGCGGCCGGTTCGGACTGCGCCGTGCAGGGGGTTGCGCAGTACGGGCCGGCCCTTCTCGTCTTCCGTCCCCGACGTCCCGTCCGCGCTTCCGCTCACGGAACTGGATCATCCACGGACCAGGGAGGGCGGCGGTGTCCCCGACGGAATGGGCCGACGCATGCTGCCGAAAGCATGCGTGCATTGCATGCGCGCTACGCATGCAACCTTGCGTCGCGATGGGCCGAGCCTCTAGTTCGACACCACCGCCTCGGGTCTGCGCACTCGGTAGGCGCTTGTTCCGCTTGTGGTCGAGGTCCTCGGCCCAACCCGCAGCACAGGCGCGTTCGTATTCCCTCGGGATCCCTGTGCGTGCGTGTCCAGCATCTTCGACCGGAGCTCACGGGCGGCACCCCTACTCCCCCGGCTCCACGCTGCGTCGCAGGCAGGGCCCTCAGTCCTGATCGTCCAGCGATGCGAAACGAACGTCCCGCCAGAATTCGCACAGCAGGGCCAACGACCTGTGCTGGTCCCATTCCCGCAGCGCCGCCACATACCGGGCATGTTGGGCGGTGTCGCGTTCGACGCTGAGTTCGAGGACGGGAAAGTCCAGCCGCCGCATGGCTTCGGCGACCATCACCCGGGCCGCTCGGCCGTTGAAATCCTCGAACGGATGCACATGCAGTGCCTGAGCCTCCAGGTAGGCGAGGGCTTCGAGTTGAAGCTCGACGTCGCCGGCGCAGTAGTCGAGCCGGCCGGTGAAGCTGTGGAACAGCTCCCGCATCTCCCGGTCTACATGGATGTGTTCCGGCGGATAGTGGCCTCCCACCCGGACCGGCTTCCTGCGCCACCGGCCGGCGATGTCGGGCATCACGTCGATCAGGATCCGGCGATGGAACTCGCGGAGCAGATCCACGTCCATCGCCTCGTCGGCGAAGTGACCGGAGGCCACCTCGTCGAGCAGCCGGCGCAGCGGCTCGGCGATCAGATCGGCGACCTCGTGGTAGGTCTTCGTACCGAACAGCGTCTCGAACTGGCGGGTGCTGCCGGTATCGACCGGCTCCGCCGACTCACCCACCGGCAACCGCTGCTGCGCGGGTCCGTGCGTGCACGATCAGTGCGAGCCCAGCATGGCGCGCTGGCGGTGCCGTGCCTGCTCGATCCACCGGTCGGAGACCGGCTCGCCTTCCATCGCCATGCTGTGGATCACGTGATCGACCACGGCGGCGCGCCGCCGATAGACCTTCTCCTCGGTGGGCAGCGCACGCCACCGAGCGACCAGTGCCCGAACGTCGTGTGTGGTCACGGCGTGCTCCCTTCCGTCTCGATCCGGTCCGTTGTCCTCCATGATGGCAGCCGGTGGCGACAGCGAGCAATCGAGACGGGCTCTGCCGGCCTGCGGACGTATGCGTCCCGCGGCACCGTCGGCGCCGTGGTGTAGGCACAGCTGGACGACGAGACGGCGGATGTGCCTGTCGCGTCCACCGAGGTAGGGGGATCGAATGGTTGTGCTGCTCATCTTCAATGTGCTCGGACTCCTGGCCGCGCTCTTCTGTGCGCACAGGTCCTATCGCCGTTACGGCCGCCCGGTTCGGGCGCTGGTGGCCGGCGTCGGAGGGCTTCTTGTTCTTCCGCTGATCGTCGTGGTGGCGGTCGCTGCGGCCACCCCACGGGCATCGCGGAGCGGGTAGCGGAACGTCGGGTAACCGCAGTTCAGGATGCATTTCGTGTGCAGTGATCGGGTAAAATTGATCTTGAAACGTTCCCGGAATCGGGGGGAGCTCCGCCCAGGGTCGGGCGCAGTCGAGGAGGTCGCGTGGCGGACGAGAACGCCAACCAGGACACGTTCGGAACCGAGGATCAGGGAGGACACAGTGGCACCGCAGAGCGAGGAATTCAGGGCGCAGGTCGAGGGAATCGACCTGACGATCGCGGCCGAGACCAGGCGAATCCTGGTCGAGTGGCTGGGAATCGACCCGGCGACCGAGCAGGAGCAGATCGACCGGGAAGCTCTACGCCTGCAGCAGATGACCGAGGACGCGGCCGAGCAGTTCGAGCAGGCGACCCCGACGGTCCCGGACGCGACGTACCAGGACGCGGTACGCGCCAAGGAAACAGCGTGGCGGGCAGCGCGGGAGATGGTGCTGGAAGGCGAGCTGTATCCGCAGGTGACACCCGAGATCCGAGAGGACTGGGAGCGATTCGAGGAGTGGGCCGAGCAGGAAGCCGAGAAGGACTGGGAAGCGGCCCGGACAGCGCAGGACCCGGATCGCTGGCGGACGCAGAACGTGCGGCCGAACCCGACCGCGGTGCGGGTCGTCGAGCGAGTAT
>NZ_AJFC01000374.1:0-549 GCF_000256505.1 Rhodococcus sp. P14
CCTTGAGCGTCTGGCAGCGGAGACGAACGTGCCGTTCGTGCTCGACGAGGGCATCACCAAAGGTCAGGCCCATGATCTGATCGCGGCGATTCTGGCCGGCAACCTGCCGCTGGCGCAGTTCACCGACCGTCCCGCGGGGCCGATGTTCCTCCCGGCCGCGGCACCGGCCGAGCCGACACCGCAGGCCCCGGCCGCTGCCGAGGGGTCCCGGAGCGAGGAACCGCAGGTCGAGCAGGCTCGGCAGCCGCGGCCGCGGATCGATCCGCTGGCCGAGGTCGAGCGCCGGTTGCTCGAGACCCTGGCCGAGCCGGACGCCGACGCCGATGCCGCCGCGAACCCGCAGGTCAACACCGCCGCGCAGTTCCTGTCGTGGGCGGATGGGCATTTCAAGGTCAAGGCCCAGGTCGCCCTGGCCGATCTGATGGCCGATCGGGACTCGCTCACCGACGAGATGTTCCTGGTGTGCCGGGCGATCCTGGCCGATCCGAAACGCTGGGGCGAACTCGGGCACCGCGCCGCCGAGGCGTACTGGCAGGCCCGCACCGGCGA
>NZ_AJFC01000375.1:0-10221 GCF_000256505.1 Rhodococcus sp. P14
GTCACCGCCGAAACCGTCGACACGATCGTCGACGCCCGCGCCAGCGAGGACCGCGCGATCGAGGAGGACTTCCTCGACACCACCCAGCACGTTTTGGACGCGCAGGAACCGGCCGAGCTGGAGACCCCTGCCCAGCGCAGCGAGCACGTCGAGGCGGTGCAGGACGGCATCGACCAGGCCGCCACGGTCGAGGTCGAGCAGTGGTGGGCGCGGGGCCGCGCCGCCTACGACCCGGCCGACCCGCTGACCCTGCCGCAGCCGGACACCGATCCGCAGGTCGCCGCCGCGCTCGAGGCGGTGCGCAGCCGCAAGGCCCGCGACGAGATCCGCGCCCAGTGGTTCGCCGGGGTCGAGCAGGGACGCCGCGAGGCCACCGCCGAGGAACGCCACGCTCTGGTCGCCGAGGTCGCCGTGGATCCGAGGCTCATCGCCACGGTCGAGGGCCGGCGCCCGGACTACCTGCCGGCCGTGGCCCGTTCCGAGGCCCAGCGCCTGATCGCCGAAGCTGCCCGCGAGGCATCACCGCTGCGGCAGGCCGCAGCGAAGGTTCTGCTCGAGCATCACCCGCTGCCGGCCGAGCTGTACGAGCGGGCCTACGCCGAATGGGACCGCATCCACGGCCCCGAGCTGACCTGGGATCAGGACACCGCCGCGGAGTGGACGGCGTGGATGACCAGGCACGCCCGACGGGATCCGCTGCTCGGATCGTGGGCCGGACTGCCGATGCACACGCGCACCCCGATCATCGAAATCGGCATCGAGACCGCGTTCGAGGTCATGGCCGAGGAACGCCCCGATCTCGTCGCCGCCACCGCGGGCATTCCCCCCGAGCGTCTCGTTGCGGAGATGCGCGGGAACATCATCCCGAACCTGCCCCCACCCGAGCCGTCCGATCTTGCCGCTCTGTTCGGTGACGGGGCCGCATACTGCGCCTTGCGGTTGAACGACCGCCCGAACAGCAAAGTCAGCTACTTCCCGATCCGGGGCTGGGATTACACCCTCGACGGGGGCGGCACCTCCGTCACCTGCGGCCGCAATGCACGGGCGGCGATCGGTGCGCTGCTCGACGCACGCACCATCGAGATCCCGGAGTGGATCGAACGTGCCTACCGGCCCTACGCCCAGGCCCGCGCCACCGTGCTGACCAGGGCGATCGCCTACGCCCGGAACAACGAGTTCTACCACGCTGCCGCCCGTGCGGACCTGCTGTGGAAGTACAACGAAACAGGCACCTTCGTGGCCGCCCACTCGCTCATCAAGGACGTGCGCCAGGGCATCATCGACCAGCTGCGCAGCGATTTCCCGGCCGAGACCGCACTGCTCGACAGCTACGGCATCGATCTGGACTGGACCCTCGACAACGACGTGGACTCGAAGGTCCTGCGTGACATTCGGGCAGCCGGGGACGACCTCTACAGCCTCACCCCCACCGACCTGACCTTCGCCGGGGCGGGAGATGTGGTCCTCGGTGACCCCGACGGCCGACACGTCACAATCCGCTCCGGGTGGGCACCGAACAGCAGCGAGCACATCACCTACGTCGATGGCCAGCCCCGGCCCGAGCTGACGATGCGGGACGCGATCGCCGACGCCCGCGCCGTGCTCGCCGCCGAACGCGACGGCGAGCAGCTCGACCCGGACCACACCGCCGAGACCGAAGCCCAGCTCGACACCGACACCGACACCGAGACAGAGGCCGAGGCAGAACCGCAGGTTAGTGAGGAGGCCGAACCGCACTCCCCTCGAGTCGTAGCGCCTGCGATCGACGACGCAGACGCGGTGATCTTCGAAGAGGTCGAATCGGCTCCCACCGAGCCATCGGACCCGGCCCCTGCCGCCCCTGCCGCCGATGCGCCCGCGACCTCGTGGGTGCTCACCGATCCCCTGATGGTCGGCCACATCGGGCCGGTCGCCGCGCCGACCCCGGCCCCTGAACCTGCCACGACCACCGACGCGACCCCAGCACCGGACGCGGGGACGACCGCCGAGCCGGACACCGCCACCCCGACCGACGAGGCGGCGCAGAGCGCCCCGGCCCCGGACACCAACGAGCTGGTCGTTCCGGAAACCGGGTACGGCGAACCGGCCCCAGATGCCGCGGCCGCAGCACAGCCCGCCGATGACCAGCCACGACCCGGGGCCACCGCCGCGGCAGTGCGCGCAGTGCCGCCGACCGTCGATGCGCAGGACTTCACCCTCGGCACCGAAGTATTGGTCCCGTCCGGGGCGAAGGCCCGGGCACGGGCGAACATCGCCGCCCTGCGTCTGGTGCGCCAGCTCGACGAGCAGCAGCGACCGGCCACCGCCGACGAGCAGGCGGTGCTGGCGCAGTGGTCCGGCTGGGGAGCGATCCCGGAGGTCTTCGACAACCGCGTGAAGATCCTCGCGCAGTGGGGCGACGAGCACGCCGCCCTGCTCGATCTGCTCGGGGACAAGGGCTTCGCCCAGGCCCGCCAGACCACCCTCAACGCCCACTACACCGACCCGGCGATCGTCGCCGAACTGTGGCGGGCGGCGGCGCGGGCCGGATTGCCCGACGGTGCGGTGTTGCTCGAACCGGGCTGCGGGGCCGGTCATTTCGTCGGCACCGCCCCGGAGAAGGTGCGCATGGTCGGCGTCGAGATCGAGCCGATCAGCGCGACGATCGCGCACTACCTGTATCCCTCGCAGCAGATCCGCAACCACGGCTTCGAGCGCAACTTCGCCCCCGCCGGCACCTTCACCGGGGCGATCGGCAACGTCCCGTTCGGCAAGTTCGCGCCCGTCGATCCGATCCACAACCCGGGCGGTCTGGCGATCCACAACCACTTCATCGCCAAATCCCTCGCGCTGACCGCGCCCGGGGGCTATGTCGCCGTGGTGACGAGCATGTTCACCTCGGACGCCAAACGCGCCGAACAACGCGCCGCGATCATCGCGAAGGGTGATCTGATCGGTGCGGTGCGTCTGCCCACCGGCGCGTTCGACCGGCAGGCCGGCACCGACGTGGTCACCGACGTGCTCATCTTCCGCCGCCGCGAGGACGGAGCCACCCCCACCGAGGACACCCTCGACTGGGCCGGTCCTGCCGTGCAGGTCGCCGCGATCGACGCCAAGACCGGTGAGCCGGCGCGGACCTGGATCAACCCCTACTTCGCGAAGTACCCGGAGCGGGTGCTGGGCACCCTCACCGTCGGGGGCGGCATGTATGCCGGGGGCTCGCTGCGGGTCACCCCGCACACCGGCGCCGCCCTGGCCGAGCAGCTGCGCACCCAGCTCGATCCGCTCATCGACCGGGCCGTCGCCCGCGGTCTCGGGTTCACCGCCCCGGCCCCCGATCCGGCGGGGGTCGAAGCGTTCACCACGCCGGGGCTGCGCACCGGAGCCGGTCTGGACTCCAACGAGGTGCTGCCCGGTGCGATGCGATTCAACGAGACCGAGAACCGCTTCGAGCAGTTCACCCTGGGTCGGGGCTGGGCCGAGGCCGGCTGCCGCGGCAAGGATCTCGCCGAGCAGTGGAAGGTGCTCATCGCTCTCGGTGAGACGGTCATGGAGCTGTCCGAGGCCAGCCGCTCCCGCACGCATACCGTCGCCGACCGTGACGTGATCCGGGGCCGGCTGAACTCGCTCTACGACGGTTATGTGCGCCGGTGGGGGCCGCTGAACCGGTTCAAGCTCACCGACCCGACCCCGCTGACGGAGGATAAGATCGCCGCTCGCCTGGACAAGGCGATCACCGAGTGGCGGATCAAGGCCGGCCGCGAGGAAGCCGCCGCCGACGGTCTGGATCCGAAGGAGGCCGGCCCCTACACCGGGTCGATTCCCGACGAGGTGCTCGAGGAGCTGCGCGAGAAGACGGCCGAGCAGCCGCAGCCGCGGCGCTATTCCGCGCATCTGCAGGGCGCGATCGCCCGCGATCCGCGTCTGGGCATGGTGCTGGCGATCGAGAACCTCCAGTCGCGCTTCGACGGCACCGAGGCTGTGGCGACCAAGACGGCGATCTTCACCGAGGACACCACCCCCTTCAAGAACAAGGCCACCAGCGCCGCCGACCTCGACGAAGCGTTGGCAATCAGCTTCGACGAACTCGGACACATCTCCCCGCACCGGGTCGCCGAGCTGCTGAACCTGTCCGTCGAGGACACCCTCGAGGGGGCCCAGGGCCGCATCTATCCGTCCCTGCACGCCGACGACCAGTGGGAACTGGCCACCGTCGCGTTGTCCGGGCAGGTCCGCGACAAGCTGGCACGGGCGAAGATCAAAGCCGGGGACGATCCCCGCTACGCCCCGCTGGTGCAGGCCCTCGAATCGGTGGTGCCGGCGGATGTGGACCCCGCCGACATCGGGGTGCGCATCGGCGCGACCTGGGTGCCGATCGAGGACTACCGCGCGTTCCTGATCCAGGAGTTCGGGCTGCGCCCGGACCGGCTCACCGTCGAGCACGATCAGGTCAGCGGCAGCTGGGAGATCTCCACCGACCAGAAAAGCCGCCACGAGTTCTCCAGCGGCTATCCCGACAAGTACGGCACCGGCCGGCTGCCCGGGGTGAAGATGTTCGAGCTGCTCGCCAACAACAAACCCATCCAGGTCACCAAGACCGCCGACGAGCTCGAGCGCTCCCCCAAGCCGCGGTTCCACGTCAAACTCACCGAACAGGCCCACGCCTCGGCGAATGCGTTGGCCGAGCGGTTCGAGAAGTGGCTGTGGGAGGACGGTGACCGCTATCTGCGCCTGGCCGCCACCTTCAACGAGCGCTACAACTCGTTCGTCAAACCGGTCCACGACGGACGCAGCAAGACCTTCCCCGGCCTGAATCCGAAGTACACGCCCTACGACTATCAGGCCGCCGCGGTGCAGCGGTTCCTGCACGACGAGACGATCCTGCTCGACCACGTGGTCGGGGCCGGTAAGACCCTGACGATCACCGCCTCGTGCATGGAAGCCACACGGCTCGGACAGATCCGGCAGCCCTGGATCGTGGTGCCCAATCACCTGCTCGCGCAGTGGTCGGTCGAGGCCCGCGACGCCTACCCGAACGCCAACATCCTCGTCGCCTCCGAACTCGACGGCCGCGATGACCGGCAACGCTTCGTCGGGCAGACCGCGGTCGGGGACTGGGATCTGGTGATCGTGCCGCAGTCGGTGTTCGGGAAGATCGCCATGCGCCGCGAAGCGCAGATCGAGTACCTCGAAAGCGAAATCGCCGAACTACGGCAGGCTCTCGACGCCGCCAACCAGCAGGGGGCGCAGTTCACGGTCAAGCAGATCGAGAAAGCGATCAAGGCCGCCGAAGGCCGCATCGAGAAGATCATCGACGCCAAGGCCACCGACGACGGGCTGACTTTCGAACAATCGGGCTGCGATTTCCTGTTCATCGACGAGGCACACGACTACAAGAACCTCACCCGCCCGTCCAACAGCGCCGACCTGTCGGTGCCGACCGGCAGCCAGCGCGCCACCGACCTGGAGATGAAAGCCAAGTACCTGCGCGAGCAGGCCCGCGTGCGCAACGCCGCGCAGGGCATGCCGCACGCCCCGGCCAAGGCGCTCGCGTTCGCCACCGGCACCCCGATCACCAACTCGCTGTCGGAGATCTGGGTAATGATGAAGTACCTGCGCCCGGACCTGCTGCACGAGGCCGGCCTGGGGCGCATCGACAACTGGGCGGGGACCTTCGCCAAGCCGGTATCGGTGGCGGAGATGAACGCCACCGCCACCCGCATCCAGATGCGCACCCGCATGGCCGAATACGCCAACGTCCCCCAGCTGGTGGCGATGTTCGACCAGTTCCGCGACGTGGTGACCGCCGATCAGATCCCGGTGCGCCTGCCCACCCTCGACGGTGGCACGCCGCAGATCGTGGAGTTCGACATGGGCCCCGACGCCCTCGACGCGATGGCCGACCTCGATGTGCGCATGGCCACGATCCGCGGCGATCGGATGGACCTGGACAACAGCCTCAAGATCGCCACCGACGGGCGCAACCTCACCATGCACCCCTCGCTGGCGAACCTCGCCCCACCCAAGCCGGAGCACAGCCGCATCGAACACGCCGCCGAGCTGATCTGGCAGGTCCACACCGAGAACGCCGACCTGCACATCCCGGCCGACAAGTACGGCCCCGAGATGACTGGGGTGTTCCAGCTGGTGTTCTGCGACCGCGGCACCCCCAAGGCCGGCGCCGGCCCCAAGGCCCGCAACCTCTACACCGAGCTGCGCGACGCCCTGGTGACCCGGGGAATGCAGCCAGAGGAGATCGCGTTCATGCACGACTACGACAATCCCAAGGCCAAAGCGAGGCTGGTGCACGCCTGCGCCGACGGGCGGATCCGGGTGCTGATCACCTCCACCAAGAAGGGCGGCACCGGCCTGAACGTCCAGCGGGCGCTCAAGCAGATGATCAACCTCAACCCGGCGTGGACCGCCGCCGACATGGAACAACGCCTCGGCCGCATCATCCGCCAGGGCAACGTCCACGAGAGCGTCCGCGTGGTCAACATGGTCGCCCGCCGCTCCTTCGACGCGATGATGTACCAGTACGTGGCCCGCAAATCGAACTTCGTCGCCATGATCCGCAAGGCCGACGTGCCCCCGACGATGGAAGACCTCGGCGGGGACCTGACCGTCTCGTGGGCGCAGAGCAAGGCCGCCGCCACCGGCGATCCGGTCTTCGTCGCGCAGGTCGAGGCCGACCAGCAGGTCGCCGACCTCGAAGCCCGCCGCGACGCCGTCCTCAACGCCAACGCCGCCCGCAGCGCCGCGATCCGGGCCTTGAGCAAGTCCATCACCACCGACGAGAACCGGGTGCCCGAAGTCCGGGCGATGGTCGACAAGCTCACCGCGTGGAGGGGTTCCGGTAGTAATCGCGCGGAAAACAACACATATGGCTGGACCAGCGGCGATGGTGTTGTGATCGGTTCGGGCTGCGGGCGGGTGCGGTAGGTGCTTGGCTTGGCTGCCGATGAGGTTGGTCGGTGTGCTGGAGGTCGGGTTTCATGGCGACGCAGGTATTCGCGGCTGAGGAGTTGGCGCGTCTGCGGGAGTTTCCAGAAGTCAGCCGCGAGGAGCTGTTCCGGTTCTTCACGCTGACGTCGGCCGATATCGCGTTCGTCGCGCCGGGGCGGGGGCGTGGTCCGGAGGATCAGCTCGGTCTGGCGGTGGCGTTGTGCACGCTGCCGTGGCTGGGGTTCGTGCCGGACAAGGTCGCCGCCGCGCCGCCGGTGGTGGTGGCACGGTTGGCGGATCAGCTGAAAGTCGATGCGTCGCAGATCCGTTCGTACGGCCGCCGGGCGCAGACCCGCACCGCGCATCTGCACCTGGTGGCCCAGTATCTGAGCTGGCAGAGCGCGGGTGCGATGGAGTTGAAAGAACTCGACGAGTTCCTGTTGGCGCGGGCGATGGAGCACGATTCCCCGACCCTGCTGTTTCGGTTGGGGTGTGAGTATCTGATCTCGGCGCGGGTGATCCGGCCCAGCCCCGACACCGTGGTCCGCCGCGTCGTGCACGCGCGTGAGCAGGCCCAACGAGAGACCTACGACCGGTTGGCGCATGAGCTGACGCCGCAACGCTGCGCGGAGTTGGACGGCTTGCTGGTCACCGATGTCTCGATCCGGATGTCTCGGTTGCGGTGGCTGTCGACGCCTCCGGTGGAGGCGTCGACAGCCGCTGTGCGCAACGAGGTCGAGAAGCTGGAGTTCGTGCGCGGTTTGGGCGCGGACACTCTTGATCTGTCGGTGTTGCCGACTGAGCGTCGCCGGTTCCTGGCCATGCTGGGCCGCCGTCTGACCGGGCAGGCGTTGGAGCGTCGCGATCCGCAGCGCCGGTATCCGATCTTGTTGACGGTGCTGGCGCAGTCGGCCGCTGATGTGCTCGATGAGGTGGTGGCGTTGTTCGATCAGGCGCTGTCGGGGAAGTTCAGTGCCGCGGAGAACCGGATGCGCGAGCAACTGGCCGACCGGGCGAAGACCGGGGAGGACCGGCAAGCGCTGCTGGATGACCTCCTATCCATCCTCATCGACCCGCAGATCCCTGATGAGGATGTGGGCGGGTTGATCCGGGGCGGAAGCATCGGGTTGGAGCGGTTGCGTGCGGCGATTGCGCAGGCCCAGCCGCGGTTGCCGCGTGATCACGGGCATCTGGCCGCTCTCGATAGTTCGTATTCGTATCTGAGGAAGTTCACTCCGGCGGTGTTGTCGGCGGTCCGGTTCTCCGGTGGTACGGCGGCGACGGAGTTGCTGATCGCGGTGGACATGCTGCGCGAACTCAACGCGACCGGTCGCCGCAAGGTGTTCGACGACGCACCGGCGGGGTTCGTGCCGACCAAGTGGCGCGGTTATCTCGAGGAGGCCCGCAAGACCGGCAATACCGTTGCCTATCGTCACTTTTGGGAGCTGTGCGTGCTGCTCGGGTTGCGGGACGGGCTGCGTACCGGGGACGTGTTCGTGCCCGGATCACGCCGCTACGCCGACCCGGCCGCCTACCTGCTCACCCCGACCCAATGGGAGCCGCAGCGAGCCGAATTCTGCCGCCTGGTCGACAAACCCGCCGACCCGGCCGCCGCGTTGGCCGCGCTCACCGACGAGTGGTTGACGGCGGTCGGTGAGCTGGAGCAGATGCTCGCCGCCGGTGACGGGCCGGTGCGCTTGGACGAGACCGGTGATCTGGTGATCTCCCCGCTGAGCGCCGAGGACATTCCGACCGAGGCCATCGAGTTGAAGGCCGAGCTGACCGAGATGCTGCCGTTCGCGCCGATCGTGTCGGTGCTGATCGAGATGGACAAGCGCACCGGCTACCTGGATTGTTTCACCCACGCGGGCGGCAAGCAGACGCGGAGCCCGGAGTTGAAACGCAATCTGATCGCGGTGCTGCTGGCGTACTCGACGAACCTCGGTCTCACCAATATGGCTGCGGCGTCGGGGATCTCCTACGACATTCTGTCCTGGACCGCGGAGTGGTATGTGCGGGAGGAGACGCTGCGCGCGGCGAACCTGGCGATCATCGGCTACCACCAGAGACTGCCACTGACCACGGTGTTCGGCACCGGCACACTCTCGTCATCGGACGGGCAGAGGTTCCCGACGCGCGGCAAATCGGTCACCGCCCGTGCGGTGAATCACTTCTTCGCCGAGGAGGGCCTGTCGACCTATACCCACGTCACCGATCAGCACACCACCTACGGCACCAAGGTCATCGTTACCACCCGCCGCGAAGCCCACTACGTCCTGGACGAAATCCTCGGCAACGCAACGGATCTGCCAGTCACCGAGCATGCGACCGATACTCACGGGGTCACCCTGGTGAACTTCGCGCTGTTCGATCTGCTGGGGATGCAGCTGTCCCCGCGTATCCGGGATCTGGGCAAGATCCCCCTGTACCGGCCGGTGCCGCGCGCCGAGGCCGACACCCTGTTCCCGCACGCCGGCGCTCTGCTGACACGGAAGTTGAACCTGGACCTGATCGCCGAGCATTACGACGACCTGCTGCGGCTGGCCGGATCGCTGAAGTTCGGGCACGCCACCGCCTCGCTGCTGGTCGGCAAGCTCTCGGCGTCGGGAAGACAGAACGCCCTCGCCGCAGCATTGAAAGAGTACGGGGCGATGCGCCGCACCATCTATGCCTGCCGGTATCTGACCGACCCTGACTACCGGCGCAAGATCTCGCGCCAGCTCAACAAGGGCGAATCCATCCACGCCCTCAAACGTGGCCTCCTCTATGCCCACGAAGGAGCCTTCCGCGCCCGTCACTTGGAAGCCCAGACCGAGCAGGCATGGTGTCTGACCCTGGTCACCAACGCCCTCATCACCTGGACCACCGAGTATTACGGGCTGGCGGTCGAGCAGATGCGCCGGGCTGGGCGGCGCATCGACGAGGAGGTCTTGGCCCACATCTCGCCCGCGCACAGCGCCAACATCAACTTCTTCGGCGCGATCGAGGTCGACATCGACGCCGAGTTGGCTCAGCTCGGACCCACCGGCTACCGGCCGTTGCGGGTCCGCGACACCCTGTTCTGAATCCGAACCGACCGCGCGCCGGGGTGCGCAGACGAGGCGATCGGGCAGCGTGGCAGGGCTTTTGCCGACTACCCGCGGTGGGCGGTGAGGAAGTCGTCGACCAGGCGCGCGCAGTCGTCGTGATCGATGCTGTACAGCCCGGTCAGGCGGGCGAAGACGATCGGGCCCAGGAGTTGGATGATGGCGAAGCTGGTGTCGAGATCACCGAGGTGGGCGCGGGCCTCAGGGCTGG
>NZ_AJFC01000376.1:0-38282 GCF_000256505.1 Rhodococcus sp. P14
GACCGCGTCGATGGTGACCGCGTCGATACCGCCGGTGGCCAGCAGATGGGTGGCCGCGTCGAGCAACCGTGCCCGCGAGCGCGCCAACCGCGGATCGGCCTGATCGAGATCCGCGTCCTGCTCGCCGGTGGCGGAGTGGGGCGCGGCGGGTCCGGTGCGGGTGTCGGCCTGGTCGCGGGTGGTCATGGTCGGGAAGACCTCCAAGGAAACGGGCGGCGGTGAATGTGTCCGATTTCGACTCTATCGCAACCACTCTCGCCTGTGATACTCATGGTAGCGAAGCGATACCGATGGTTTCGTCGGGTGGGAGGTGCCGGTGAACGCACCGGAAACGACTGACGGTCACAGTGTGCTGGCGCGGGCCGAATGGTGGATGCTGACGGTGTCGTGCCTGGCGGTGGCGCTGGTCGTCGCGGCGATGGCTGCACTGTATTCGGCGTTGCCGCTGATCGCGGTCGCGACCGGGGCGACCCAATCGCAGCTGACCTGGATCGTCGACGGCTACACCCTGCTCCTGGCGTGCCTGGTCCTGCCCGCCGGCGCGGTGGGTGACCGCTACGGGCGCCGCGTCGTGCTGATCGCGGGCCTGGCGGTGTTCTCCGTGGCCTCGGCGCTGCCGCTGCTCATGTCGGGGCCGGTGTGGCTGATCGCGGCCCGCGCGGCGGCGGGCGCGGGCGCGGCACTGGTGATGCCCTCGACCCTGTCGATCCTGACCGCGGGGCTGCCCGAAGCGCATCGCGGGCGCGCGGTCGGGGTGTGGGCTGGGGTCGCCGGGTCCGGTGCGGTGCTCGGGATCCTCGGCTCGGGACTGCTGCTGGCGCGGTGGTCGTGGGAATCGGTGTTCGTGGGACTGACCGTGGCCGGGGTGGTGCTGGCCGCGCTGGCGTGCACCATCGCCGAATCCCGCGAGCGGGAACACCCGCCGGTGGACTGGGTGGGCGCGGTGGCGGTGGCGATCGCGATCGCGGCGATCGTGTTCGCCTGCGTCGAGATCCCCGCGCGCGGCTGGCTCGACCCGCTCGTGACCCCCACCCTCGCGCTCGGTGTCGCCGCGGCGGTGGTGTTCGTGATCATGGAGTTGCGGGTCGCCGCGCCGCTGCTGGATGTGCGGTTGTTCGCCCGGCGGGGGTTCGGGGCCGGGTCACTGTCGGTGACCATCCAGTTCCTGGTCACCTTCGGGGTGTTCCTGCTGCTGGTGCAATACCTGCAATTGATCCTCGGGTACGGGCCGCTCGGTTCGGCGCTGGGCCTGGTGCCGATGGCGGTGCCGCTGGTGGCGATCTCGGTGATCGCGCCGTGGCTGTCGAGCCGGGTCGGGCTGCGGGCGATGACCGTCACCGGGCTGCTCGCCATCGCGACCGGACTCTTCCTGGTGAGCCGGTTGACCCTGGCCGCCGACTACCCAGACCTGTTGTGGCCGTTGCTGATCCTGAGCGCCGGGCTGGGATTGTGCACCGCCCCGGCCACCTACGCCATCGTCGCCGACACCCCCGTGGCCAAACACGGTGTCGCCGCCGCCGTCAACGACGCCGCCCGCGAGATCGGCGCGGCCATCGGAATCGCCGTATCCGGCAGCGTGCTCGCCGCCGGATACACCCACCACATCCAACCCGCCCTGCCCCAGCTGCCCGAACCCGCTCGCGGCCCGGTCGCCGACTCCCTCGCCGCCGCCCTGCAGGTCGCCGACCGCGCCGGACCCGCCGCCCAGCCACTGGCCGAATTCGCCAAGACCGCGTTCGTACACGGCAGCACCCAGGCCGCGCTCGCGCTGGCGGCCATCACCGCGGCCGGAGCACTCGCGCTGGCCATCCTCGCCCCCGGACGCACACCCCGGCCCACCCCCACCACGACCACGACCACGACCACGACCACGGTGCGCGAACCGGCATCCACACTGCAGGACCCCCACAGCTGATACTCACCGTGAAAGGGAGGTCGTCATGACGGCCTACCACACCATCCTCGTCGACACCGACGGCTCCGACCGCTCCTACCGGGTGATCGACCACGCCGCCGAACTCGCCCGCGCCAGCCACGCCCGCCTGCTCATCCTGTGCGCCCGCCACGACATCGACGCCCACACCCTCGGCCCCGACCTCGACCGGCTCGGACCCGACGCCTACCAACTCCGCGGCACCACCCCCACCGACACGATCCTGCGCACCGCCCGCCACCACGCCACCGCCCACGGCGCCACCGACATCACCACCCACATCCTGGCCCCACCCACCCTGCACGCCCTGCTGCACCTGGCCGCCACCACCGGCACCGACCTCATCGTCACCGGCCACCCCCACCGCCACCCGCTGCTGGCCCGCTGGCTACCCACCCTGCCCATCGAACTCGCCCGCCACGCCCACTGCGACATCCTCATCGTCCACGCCCCGCCCGACAATCCACCCCACCTGCCACCGAACCCCGCAGACCGGCACTCGACGACTGTCCCGTAAGCCGATCGGCCACCGGAACACCACGATCCGCGGACTGCCGCCCAGCTCGCAGGTGTTCCGTAGAGGTGTTCCGCGTACCGTCCCGCTCAACCCCCGCTATCCGGAACAATTCCGGGTATGGGTGAACCGTTCCGCGTCGGATACTGCCGTTGCTCCACCGATGAACAAGACGTCGAGATCCAAACCGACCAACTCCTCACTCTCGGCGTTCCACGCGACCGGATCTTCATCGACACCGGGTTCTCCGGCACCACCCGCCGCAACCGCACGGGCCTCGACAACGCGCTCGCCGCAGTGACCTCGGCAGCGGCGGCCGTCAGCGGGCGGCAGGTCGTGCTGACCACAACGAAATTCGACCGATTCGCCCGCAACATGGCCGAAGCCGGAGAAATCCTCACCGACCTGCGCAAGCGCGATGTCCTGTTCGGGCTCGGCAGCTCCGTCTACGACTGGAACGACCCGTTCGGCAAACTCTTCCTGCAAACCCTGGCCATGGTCGCCGAATTCGAGGCCAACCTGGGCCACCTGCGCACCCGTGAAGGCATGGCCAAGGCCCGCGCCAAGGGCCGCCTCAAGGGCAAACAGCCGAAACTGCCTCTCGCAGCACGCAAAACGATCCACCGCCGCTACCACGACCCCGGCGACGACGCCAGCCTGGCCGACCTCGCCGAGGAATACAGCGTCGGTCGCTCCACCATCCACCGCATCATCAGCAGCCCCGCCCCACCCCGCATCTGACGCAAACCAGCGCACCGCCCGAGCCGATCACGACGGCATCGTCGCTGGTCCAGCCATATGTGTTGTTTTCCGCGCGATTACTACCGGAACCCCGTGGAACAGCATCGACGACCGCGACAAGAAGATCTGGCACTTCCCCCACGCCGCGATCCCCGACTCGGAAACCGCCGACCTGGCCGACGCGCTGCGAAGCTCGTTGATCCGGCTCGAGGAGGAGGTGACCCGCACCAACGACGAGGTGGTCTTCGGGGCCATAGGCGGCGTTCCCCTCGAACTCGGCTACACCCAGGTCCTCGGCCAGTTCTCCATCTCCGTCGGCGAGGAGAGGGCCTGGTACGACCGCGAGCGCTTCTACAACGTCCGCGAACGGACTAGCGGTGCGCAGGGGATGCTGACCACCCTCCGCAATCTCGCCGAGAAGGCCACCCGACAGGTGCCGATCATCGAAGCGAGGATCGAACACAACCGCGGCCGGCTCGCCGACGCCGAGGCCGAGCCGGAACTCGAGTTCACCGCGACGGACGAACTCGAGGCTGCGAAACTGCGGGCCGAAGAGCTGCGGCTCGAGGTCAACGCCCGCGAGAACTCCCCCGACGCACTACGCCGAGCCCGCGAAGACCAGCAGCGCCGGGCCGCGGACGGGCAGTACCCGCAGTGGACCCTCGACCTGAACCCCACCGATGCCTGGGCCGAACACCGCGGCATGAGCAAGTCCGACCTCATCGCCTCGGTGCCGGCACGCATGGCCGCCGCCCGGCAGGAATGGCTCGACGGCGCCGAGCAGCGCGAAGCCAGCCGCAAGGCCGACCCGTGGGTGGCTCTCGACGAGACCGAAGCGCTCTGGCAGTACGGCTTCGACCCCGGCAGCGGCCGGCCCGGCGCCCGGGTGTACTGGGACGACCGGCAATGGCACCTCGAAGCCTGGGACGGCGACGGCGCGATCAACTGTGAAGCCGTCAACACCCGAGGCGAAGCATTCAGCCTCGGCATCCGCGCGGTCGAGACGTTCGCCACCGACCGGGAGATCCCCCGCGAGGCGATTCACCAGGCCGGCATCGACCGCCGCGAACGCCTCGACAACGCCGCGGCCCCCACGACGGTGGAACCGACCGACGCGGTGGTCGAACCCGCCGACGCGATCGTGGAGCCGACCGAGACGGTCAGCGCCGCCACCGGCACCTTCGAGCTCGATGACACGCTCGCACACGGATTGCGGGCCGCAGGAGACGTTCGCCCACTGCACAAGGTGAATCCCCACGGCACAGGGCCGCAACAGCAGCAGCACATCGACCCGACACGGCAGTACGAAGCCGAATACGGAGGCGGGTACGAGGAAGACGGTCGCGCCGTCTGATCGCGTCTCTAACCTCGACACCACCGGTGGGGGGGGGGCCGACGGTCCTGCCCCACCACACCACCGACCAGGGGGAACCTGTGACACCACGCAAGAACGAAGCCGAAGCCCGCGCCGCCGTCGCCGCGATGGAACCGATCATGGCCATCGAAGGCCGCGACATGAGCGACGCCGACAGGGAACTGCTGGTCGAACTGATCCAAGGCACCACGACCATCGAAGAAGTCACCAAGATCATCGCTCGCGAAGCCGGCTACGAGATCGACTGACATGGCCCCGCGCTACTCCCGCGAATGGCTCGACTACTTCATCCCCGACACGATCGACTGGCACCCGGACGGAATGCCCGACACCAGCCGCGCCGTGATGAAAAGCCTGGTCCTGCGATCGGAGAAATGGCCGCACGGCATCCCCGACGCCGACCTGCTGCACCGCACCGAAGGCGTCATCAGCTACATGCGCATGCAGGAACTGGCCGACGATCCGATCCCCGGCCGGTTCGACCTGCCACACTTCCAACGCATCCATCACCACCTGTTCCAGGACGTCTACCCCTGGGCCGGGCAACTGCGCACCGCCCCGTGGGACTGGCCGATGGTCAAGATGGGGCCGGACGTCGCCGCCGTGCGCGCCGGCGGGCGCCCCGTCACCGAAATCCCGCATTCGTACTTCAAGGCCCGCGACGTCCTGCCGGCCGCCACCGCTGTTCTCGACCGCCTCACAGCGAAGAACAACCTGCGCGGACTCGGACGAGAACAGTTCCTCGACGAGCTGACGAAAGTGTGGGCACGGATCAACTTCGTGCACCCGTTCCGGGAAGGGAACACCCGCACACAGTTCGCGTTCTTCCGGCAGCTGTGCACCGAGGCCGGCTACACCCTGCACACCGACCGCTTCATCGCCGTCCAGAAAGCCGACCTCGCCCACAACCCTCTGCTCGGAGACCTCCGCGAGCAATTCGTCTGGGGGCGCTTCGAGTACATGCAGACCGGCGACACCCGCCTGATGCGCGAGGTCCTCGACTTGACCATCACCGACGCCACCGACCCGCTGCCTGTCGGTCCGATCATCGACCACGGCGTCGACCTGCGCGCCATCGCCGCCGCGACCCTCGGTCACC
The DNA here is from genome assembly GCF_000256505.1 of Rhodococcus sp. P14. Lineage (NCBI taxonomy): Bacteria > Bacillati > Actinomycetota > Actinomycetes > Mycobacteriales > Nocardiaceae > Rhodococcus > Rhodococcus sp. P14. Next base: position 5,663 of record NZ_AJFC01000376.1, read on the forward strand.
CCCGGCCCGTCCGGGCAAGAACCCCCGGTACCGCCGCGCCAGACACCCCTGCCGCGACCGTGGACCTGCCCCACAGGCACCCCACGAGCCACGACCTCGACCCGTAGTGTGAATCCCGCATAAGTGACACCGCCCGGATCACGAGTGTGGATGTGCGTGCTTGAACACCTGCTCGATGTGCGGTGGTGTCGCCGACCAGGCTGCCAGGTCCTGATCCCACCGTTTGCGGATGCTCACCCCGTACTCGGGGGCGCTTTTGAGCCCGACGTAGTCTCGGCTGACCAGGGGCGGGTACGGATCGGACCATTCGGTGGCCGGAATCAGGAACAGGTGCGGGTCGTCGCCGGTGTCGAACACCACCAGGGCCAACACGACCCACGATTCCAGCGGGAAGGTCGACTTGCGCATGAAGACGTACCCGCTGGTGACCCGGATGGCTTTGACCTGGACCATCACGTGGCGGCCTCGGCCGACGTCCACGACCAGATCCACCCCCCGGTCGTCGGCCAGCGGCCGGTAGACCTGAAACCCCAACAGCGCGATCCGGCTGGCGACGAACAATTCGGCCGCAGCCCCTCGGGCGAGGGAGCTTGGTGCCCGCCCACCCAACTCGACCGGCCCCGTGCCGACCACATCGTCATCGGTCATACACACCAGTATCGCGGCTCGAAAAGACCCCTCGTCGGGTAAGTCCGGACCCGGCACGGATGCTTCTCGAGTCCCCGGCCGCCGAATGGCGAACATCGCCTCCGCCCTTCCGGTGCCGAAGACACGCGACGACAGGGTCGTCGTCGAGGCCGTGGACCGGCGTCGGATCCCCGGGTATCGAGCGCGCCGTCGAGCCAGGGCGGACCGGACGAGCCGAACCTCGTCCCTGATGAAGCGGCGGCGGGAGGGGGAGCCCCGATCCGAGGTCCGGCTTCGATGCGGACAACTCAGCTCAGTCGGGACAGCGGTGTCCTTCATCGCCTGGTCGATGCGGTGGTGGAGCCGGTCCGCGGTCTCGGCGCATCGCAGGAGTTCGGCCCGGTTCGGCTCTGCCGGGGGCCCTGGATCCGGCGGCGCAGATCACCGGCCCACTCCCGCAGCGCAGTCGTCAGCACGAAATGCGCATCCGGCTCGTCCGGGTCCTCGGGATCGAAGGCCACACGGCCACACCCCGAGTCGTTCAGACCGGACAGAACCGTGTCCAGACGGTCGCGGATGGCGGCGAGCTCGGTCGGCACACCCGTGAGGCCCAGGTCCGGGGCGATGGGCAAGACGTTCGTGCTCTGGTCCTACGGTCCGGCGTGTAGTTCGGTGCGTACCGAGCGAGCCGAGGCCCAGATGGCGTGGTCGACCTCCCAGGCGGTCACCCGCCGCCCGAGTGCCCCGCTGACGTGTGCGGCGAGCTCGGTGAGCAGGATGCGGGCCGCGGCGGCGTCGACGTCGGCGCCATGGCGGGCGAGCCACCGCAGCACCATGCGATCGGGTTTGACGGTGTCCTCGTCCCCGATCAGCATCCACAGGTAGCCGCGGCGCACCCCGAACCCGCCGTCGCCGGGGACGGTGTGCAGCTGGGCGTCGACCGTCTCGAACCGCTGCGGGTCGGTGAGCAGGACCCGGGCGTCGTGCACGGTGCCGATCCCGTGCTCGTGGAGGATCGTCGCGAACCGCAGCACGGCCTCGGCCTTGAGGATGCCCCCGCGGGGCGAGGTGCGCTGGCGGTTCTTCGTCACCTCCAGCAGCGCCTCGACGGTGTCGTAGCGGTCCAGGAACACCTCGAGCGGTAGCGGATCCGCGAGGTCGGTGGTCGGCGGAGGCACGGACGCAGCCTCGATACCGGCATCGGCAGCGACCCGGCGCACCACCGGCAGTACGTGACGGTCGTAGTGGGCGCCGATGCTGTAGACCGCGTCGAAGACGCACAGACTCAGGCTCACCCACTGCCACCGGCGTGGCTGCAGATCGAGCATGCGGACGGCGTCGATCAACGGCGACAAGTCGGCAGGCACAGACATGCCTGCACGGTAGACGACCTGGTTAACGCTCGAAGCGACGATCGAGTCTCGAAGGCCGGGCTGAGCCGCCGCGCCTGCTGGAAGTCGAATACGAAGCGTGCGGGCCAGGTGGTCGGAGTTGAGGCGCAGCACGGCGGCGGCTCGGGTGCTCAACAACACCAGCCCGTGCCCGGACCCTGCCTAGGGATCGATGTGAGGCACAGGAGCGTACGGGAGACCGTCGGTGCCGACGATCCAGGGCAGTTGCGGTGCGGCCACCAACCGTCGATCGATTCCGGGGTTTCGGAGCCGATCCCGCCGGGAAGGCTCCGCGCGTGGAAATGTTGACCGGCCGGGATCTTCCGCCACGGGATGGGTTCGAGTTGCGTATGGACCTCGAGCAGGACTACGAGTGGAACATCTACGACGCCGGTCTCGATCGCTGCGCCCCCGATCTGGCAGCGTGGAACCGGATGGACTGGCTGTACGTCGGAGTGGTGGTCACCGCCTCCCGGGACGGCACAGCGCTCGGGGACGCGTCGATTTGGAAGATTCCCCACGGTGTCATGGGCGACGGCGTGCACGTCGATGCGCTCGCTCCCGGCGGAGTGTTCGCCCGCTTCCGCGAACAGTTGATTACCGAGGCCATCGCCGATGCCATCAATACCCTGCGCCGCAACGCCGCCGCCGACACCGACCCCGACTTCGAGCACCCAGGGTGGTCTCCGCCGCGTCTCGACAAACTCGACACCCCAGCCCACCCGGCGTATCCCTGGCAGATCACCTGGCCCGACGGCAGGACCTCCACCTATCGGCGCCGCCGGGACGCCGAACACATTCTGCTGACGATGCTCCAGGACCTGTGGTAGTCCCTGGGATACCCGGGCCCGACACCGGCACCGAAGCAGTCGTACGAGTCTCTCAGGGTTGCTCTGCACCACGACCGGAAACGAGGAGGACACGGTGACCGACGCGCCGATGCGGATGTGGATGGAGAACACCGACCGGCCCTACGACACACTCGGCACCGACGTCGCTGTCCGCCGCTACCGCCAATTCGGCACCCGCCGGCTGTCGGGCACTGTGCTCGAGCAGATGCTTCCCGGCGACATCGTCTTCCACTGGTGGCGGGGCGACACGCCGCCGGCGCTGGTCGGGTGGTCGGTCGTCACCGGCCACCCGACCGTGTTCTACGACGAACATCCCGGCGAGCAATACCCGGTCGACGACGACGGCCACGCGCCGGTACCGGTCATCGACGACGTCGCCGGTGAGCGCACCGGCACCTTCACGACCCGAGAAACCGTCGGTGATATGGCCGAAGAAACCTTCGACAAGCACTACCGTCACACGTGGATGAGCGCCGACCTCGGTGGGATGTGGGAACTCGACACCCCGCTGACCCTGCCCACCGTCCAGCAACTCGCCTCGGACGTTCTCGCCGTCGCCGACGAATTACAGGTCACCGCGGGTGCGGATCCGCTCGTTTTCCCCTTCGACCGCGCCGACCCCGCCACCGTCCGCGACGCCGACCCGCATTATCTGACCGCCTTCCCGCCGGCACTGCTCGACGTGCTCCCCGGGCTGCCGACCGTGCGGGCCTTGACCACCGCCGCCTCCGAGTCGTTGCGCAGCTGGGGTATCGACCGGTTCCACGACTGGCGCCTACACGCCGCCCTGGACCAGTACGCCGTGGACATGGCCGCCGCGTTTCTGCGCCGACAGGACTACACCGTCACCGATGTCGGCGCATTCGAGCACTATCAGCTCCGCGCCCAGCGCGACGGCGAGCAGCCGTTGACGATCACGGTGGTCGCCGGCCGCGGTGACATCGGCCCCATCCGCGAGCGGGGGTCGATGATCGTGGTGGATCGCATCGAGCTGCTCGAGGACACCTCTCCCACCCAGGACTGGCACAGCACCGCCGGGGGGCGGTTGCGGTGGTGGGCCGACAGCTCCTGCCCCGCCCCCGATATCGATTACACGATTCCCCAGGCGAACATCGTGTACTGACGGCGACCACGTTGGCGCCCCCTGCGACGGATCGAACCCGCAAGGGCGTATGCGGCATCCGGCCACGCGGCTGGTCGAGCACCTGCGCCTTCTCACGGTCGAGCCCGACCCCCCCCGGGACGAGTCGTCGATTCGAGTAGCCGTCCGGGCGCGGTCGATCACTGTGGTTCGGGCCCCGCGTTCACGGAGCATGCCAGGTGGCCGTGCCCGACTGCAGGGTGATGCTCGCTCCGTCGATGGTGACGGTGGCGGTGATGGTGCCCGAACCGGTCTGATTCGGCAGCAGGTCGGTGAACGGCGCTGCGGTGCCGGTGGCGCCGGTGGTGGTGTTGCGCCAGTGCACCGTGCACGGGCAGTAGTCGAAGTCCATGGTCCACCCCCGCAGCGGCGGCGCAGCCGGATCGGTGCGCAGGTACACCGCCGCGTTGATCAAAGGCGTGATGTTGCCGGCCGAGCCGGTGTTGCTGGTGAAGATACCGGGGATGTCGTGCAGACCGATAGTCCGGGTGAAGGTGGCCGCCGACGCGGTCGGGGCGGTGAGCACGGTCAGTCCAGTTGCGGCGCCGATTGACGCGGCGATGGCGGCAAGGCGACGTAGCGAAGGTCGCATGAGCATGGTGGGTCCTCTTCTCAGGCCGGACGCCGTTATCTCCGGCTATTTCCGGCGGGAACAAGTGCGGGGGCGCACCGGCTCTGCGGCGCGAGTCCGGCCGATCAGCCGGCGCTACCGCTCGTGAGCGGGTTGTACGCCCAGACCTGGCGGGTGGTCTGTCCCGGCGCGGGAACGGGACTGGCCGGATCAGTGTGTTCTCCTGTCCGCCGGGTGTGCTCAATGCAGCTGGCAGTCTGCCCAGGGAAGGACTGGTATTCGATCGTGGTGCTGGTGACGGGCTGAGAATCAGCGCCTTGTGGGAGTTGTCTCCGAACGCGCCGGGATCGAAGGGGGTGACGAAGAACTCGGTGGCGTCGTAGAGCGGGGCGGCGACCACAGGGGCACGCAGCATAGCGCCGGCCCCGGCGCCGGTCCGAGCAGCCGGCGTGCGTCGGTTCACGGCAGGATCCCCCCTTTCGTCGCGTATCGATCCACTGCTTTCATGATCGAAAAAGGCGATCGGGCGTTACCGGGTCGAGGGTCACGGGCACCTCGACAGCGGCCGGCCACCGGCTACGGCGGCGTCGTATCTCGGCGCGTCGGCATCGTCCAGCCTCGGCGCAGCGGCGGAACAGCAGACGTCCGCCCCATACTCGTCGCCGCTGCCGCCGCGTGCTCCGCTGTCATATTCGCCCGATCACACCTCGTTTCCCACTCCGCCCGCCGCGCCGATACCCCGACCAGACCCCGCCGGAGTGCGCTGGTTCGACGGAGCCGGATGGATCGAGGCGACCCTGCCCGGGGTGCCGAAGGCGCCTCCGGAGACTCGCTCTGACAGGAGCTGCGTTCTTCTGGCGTGTCTGGCCGGTTGTTCGGTGAATGCGTCGTGTCGACCGTCGATCGGCCGCTGTCGCCGAGGCGAGGACGTAACGTTCATGTGCTGGGAATCGAGGAATGGGTCATGACCAAGTTCAGAGCGGCCGCCCTGGTGGGAACGCTCACCGTGTTTCTCGCTCTCGGCTCCGGCACCGCAGCGGCCAGCCCTCCGGGCATCGACGGACCCGCCTGGCTGCCGCAGCCCTGGCGGCAGGCCTTCGCCGACTTCCTGCACTGGCTGTACGTGATCGGAATCCTGCCCGGCGCCTGAGCTCGATCTTCAGCGCACTCCGGCGGACGAGTCGCAGAGCCGAGATGTCGGGTGCTGCGGTTGATCGACCGAAGTCTCCTCCCGACTCGGGACTGCCCAGGTTCCACATCCCGTCGGTGCGCTGGGTTCGGTGTTCTGCCCGGCTCGTCGAATCGCATCGCGCGAGACAGGCAGTGCGGAACATCCACGCGCTCAACTTGCATCGGCCAGGGATCTGCGGAGTCTGGGCAACCGCCTCACAGTCACGGCCGCAGCAGCAGCGTGCCTCGGGTGCTCCCGCGTTCATTTCTGGCCGTCCGTATCAAGGGACAGGGAGCATCCCTGTGGACGGCGTGATTTGCTATCTAAACGAAAGTCTCAACAGAGGAACGGTCATGCCGAGGACTGCGGACGCCTGGCGAATAGTCGTCTCCGGGCTGGTGGCGATGACTATTGCCAGCTGTTCGGCCGATCGAACCGAACAGCTGGACGACATGGTGGTGCCGAAGCAGTTGTCGTGCTCGATGGAATCGGAAACGAACATGCTACCTGCCCCGTATTGGTTTATGGGCGCGCAGATAGTCCGCAATGATTCAGCTGTGATCGTAGTCGAAATGACGATTTCTTCCCTGCCGCCTGAACGGTATTCCAATCTAGTTGGAAATCCGCCTTCGTTGACCGATATAACCATGTACATGCTCGACGGGGACTCTTGGGAAGACAGGCCCCTGGGGATAAACAGGGTCGAAATCGAGATGGAGCGTCTTTCGCGCCCCGCGACGGCATATCGCACCGTCGAAGTTGAATCGGACGACCCGGAAAGTTTGTTTGATACCGAAATCGAATCCGAGGAAGAGTGGTCGACTCCCGACGAGATTCAGGTATCGGAGAGGGGGAACACTATAGTCGTAGCCATCGAACCCGCAATCTTCCCGAACCTCCGTCCCGGAAAAGACTTCCATACCGAAATATTCATCAGGCACGAGAATTTCAGCAATACTTCTGACGTTCCGATGTATGCCTGGTCTCGATGTCGGTAACGGAAAATATCGATTCGTGTGCAGAGCGATCACTATAGCCTTTCTGCTGGGACGAGGTCCTCGAACCTAATGGGGGGCTACCGGCCACGCCACGCCTGTTGGTCGAGGCGAGGACGGTCGGTGACTTCGGGATCGACGAAGGCCAAGCGTCTCAGCTCCTCGACCTCGCGGTCGCGTAGTACTGCCCCGAACTCGCCTCGACGTAGCTTCGAGGCCTGCCGGGAGCGCGGTCGATCAGCCTTGTACTTCGTGGTGAGAACCGGTCAAGGAGTAACTCGGCGTTGGTTACCGGGGGTGTCTGGGGCCGGCGCGATCGTGCTGGGAGTGTCCGGGTGGTTGTCCGGCAGTGACTCCGACACGGCGACGCAGGAGCCATCGTCAACCACCCCGGCGTCGGCGGCGTCCCCCACGAGCACCGGGATGTCGCCGTCGGCTACCACAACCTCCGCGACATCGACGACGTCTGCGGCCCCCACGACGTCGACTCCTCTCACCGCGGACCAGCTGGTTCTGTCGCCGGACCAGCTGCCCGGGGCGGGATGGAAACCGGATGATGATGGTGATCTCGAGTCGACGGAGCGGCAGGAAGCATCGCAACCGGAGTGCAGCAACCAATCCTGGACACTGCGCACCGACGAGATGACCGATCAGGCCGGTGCTGCCTGGTCTTTCGACCAGGCAGCAGAAGTCGAAGCGATCACCAGCCAGGCGTTTGTGTACCGGGACGAGCAGGCCGCTGCGACAGCGTTGGCGGCGTATCGGGACGTCGTCGAGCGGTGTGTGCCCTGGCAGATGGGCGCTGGGGCTACCGGTTACACCTTCGAGGTGACCAGAGAACTTTCGATGCTGCGGTCGGGGACGAGTCTGTTGCTCGCATGCAGACCACGGCCACGGTCCGGTATTCGGATGTGCCTGCAAGCTGGAGTTATGGGGTCAGCGCCCGGGTGGGAGCATCGATTGTGCAGGTCACCTATCGTCCGAGGTCCCTGCTCGGCAGCGGGCAAGGCAAACCCAGGCGGTCGAACTGGCAGCGACCGCCGCCCAACAGGCGCAGACCCGCACCGGATAGAAAGGGAGCACACAGTGAACACAAATCGCCCCATCACCTCGGCGCTGGATAGGATCTGAACGCTCTGGTCACAACGCCGGCAGGCAGGGGAATGGGGAGTCCTCGTGACTCACCTGGAACGGAGGGACAGCGCCATGCCGGCTGACGATCCCACTGCAGAGCTTGTTCAACTTCTCGATTTGGGTGAGCTCAACGTGGTCCCACTGAGCGCAATCAAATGGGCGGAGTCAGCGCTCACCCAATCGGACTCGATCCTCGCAACTGTCGAGTCCATGCTCGACAACGGTGTCGATGCGCCGACGGAGAAGCAGAAACGGGCACTTCGGAACATTCACGATGCGGCGTTGTCGTGGCTCCCCGCCCAGCACGTCATTGATTCGTTCGCGAGTGAGCTGGCTGCGGTGCGGGGGCCGCGATCCAAACAAGAAGATGCATCAGGACAACGCCCGCGGAGCGGTTCGAGGTACACGCAGACCGACGACGACCCGCCGATCAAACGGCCACCGCCCCCGCCTCGTGTCACTGCTATCGAGTCGGTACTGAGCTCTGCTCAGCGACTCGGTGTCATTTCAGAGCATCCGACCTACAAGCTCCCAAGCCGAGAAGACAAGCCGTTCAGACTTGTCCGCAAGCGGCAAGTCCACGGCGAGCCCGCAGACCTGAAACCAGACCCTGACCCCGGTCCGGCCCTGTACCACCATGGCGACTGCCCGGTACTTGCCACCGAGATCCAGCACGCAAAGTCCTGCACAGACGACAAGGCCCGAATCGGGTTGTACACGTTGGAACAGGCGAAACACCGCGGCATCGCGTGCCCTGTATGCCTGTTCGGGCTGGCGAAGGCGCGGACGGACCACCTTCGACTCAAGCCGTGCCGAGTGCAGGGGCCCGAGGCGATGGACAACGGACTGCTCCTACGCTGGCGCCAAGACACGACAGGTAAATGGAAGGGTCTGGTCCTTCGCCAGGCCGAGGATTCCGTGTTCTGCGAAGTTGTTGCCTCGAGTGACCTGGAATCGATACCCGAGTAAGGACCGAACGAACTCCTGCCGTCGACAGCAGTCAGCATCGCAACAAGTTAATCGGGGAGGAGCCAAACGGTTCTCCTGCCGAGCTCCTCGAGTGGTGCGCGAGCATCGTGCGTTGCCGGTTCTCGCGTTGGAAGTTGAATCGCCCGTACCCGTCGGGCGCACTGATCGCCCCGACCCAGTACCAACACGTCGGAGACTTGACGACCTTCGCTCAGAACGCCGCCACATTCGCCTGCTGCGACGGCCGCAGGGAGTTGTCCACCACTCGCACCTGCCGCGATTGCTCCGGCGCCTCCGAGTCGACGTACTCGATGTCGCACTGTGGGAAGACGAAGTCGAGCGACGGCTCGCTGTCGGCGCTCATGACCGAAGCAACGTCATGACGCTGCTGTCACCAGTTGGTTGTCGTCGGCAGCAGGCGACGGGGCAGAGGTAGCCCTCGCGGACCAGGCGCCGATACCGGACGCGGCCAGGTCGGCCTTCGCCTGCTCGATGATCTTCTTCGCCTCTCGCGTGCTCACGCCCAGCAGCGGCGCAAGTTCGGCGGGTGACGCATTCTCGCTGAACTCCACGATCGCCGACGCGTACTCGCGCAGCAGCACCGACTCCTGCTGTTGTTCTTCCGGTGTCAGGTGGGTGCCGGCCGACTCTGCTTCCGCCTGCACGGCCTCGATCTTGGCGGCGTACTCCTGCTGGATCTTCGCGATGCGACGATCGCGTGCCTTCTCCAGCTGCTCGATCTTGCGCTGCGGTGCCGCAGAGCGTGATTCGACCACCGCGTCGAGCTTCGCCAGCTTCGCCGCTGTGTCATGGATTGGAGCGGCCAACGATTCGAGTTCGACCTGGCGTGCGAGGAACCGCTCTTTCTCGCGCCGGAGGTTCTCGCGCACGTTCGGGGTGGTGTGCGGGCGCAGCGAGCGGCGCGCTGCCGCCTTCGAAGACGTGGCCATGGCCCGGGAGTGTATCGGCTCACCGCGACCGTGCGCGGCTTCACACCGCGGACGCCGTGTCGTCGTGTCAATTCACAACTCTGGTCCCTCTTTCGCCGAACCCCTCCCCTGTTACCTCATGTCGGCAGCCCCGAACGCGCCCAGAACCGTCGACGGTTCTGGGCGCGTTCGTAGCTGACCTGTGGTCAGCCCCAAAACTTCTACACACCTGATGCACTAAAGCTGCCACGTGGCATGATCATCTCCCGTGATGACCGTCCACAAGCTCCAAGCGGGGGACGGCTATGTCTATCTGACCAAGCATGTCGCGGCTGGGGATGCGACCGAGACCCGCAAGGCGGATGCGGTCGACTATTACGTCGCCAAGGGCACCCCACCGGGGGTGTGGTGCGGCAAGTTGGCAAAGAAGGTCGGTGTCGAGGTCGGCACCGAAGTCACCGAGGATGCGATGCGTTCGGTGTTCGGCGCCGCCCGCACCCCAAATGCTTTCGCGACCCGCCCGGGGAAGGGGTCGCCCCTGCAAGAACGCCTCGACTGGTCCGCAAGCACCGCTCTCGGGCGGGCGTTTTCGTGGTTCGAGAACAGCCAGGAGTACGTCAACGACGTCGAGGACCTGTGCAGCGCGTACAAGGGTCGGCACGGCGAGTACCCGGATGCAGAGACCAAGAAGGCGATCCAGTTCGCCACCGCCCGCAAGCACCTGCAGCGCTCGAACGGTGAGCGCGCCGACCTGCTCGGCGACGACGAGATCTGGACGTTCGTCGCCGAGCAGTACAGCAAGGCCCGTCAGCCGGTGGCCGGCTACGACCTGGTGTTCACCCCGATGAAGTCGATCTCGTTGCTGTGGGGTCTCGGGGACGAGAAGGTCAAGGCCGCGGTCGAAGAAGCGCACAGGCAGGCCGTGGACGAAGCATTGGCCTGGATCGAAAACGAGGTGATCTACACCCGCCGCGGTAAGGGCGGCGAGCGCAAGATCAAGGCCGAGGGGCTGTTGATCGCCCGGTTCGACCACTTCGACAATCGCGCTGCGGACCCGAACCTGCACACCCACAGCGCGGTGCTCAATCGCGTCTATGCCGAGGGCCGCTGGACCACCATCGACGGCTCGATTCTCTACAAGGCGAACGTCGCGGCATCGGAGAAGTACAACACCCGCGTGGCCGATCTGGTGGCCCGCAAGCTCGGCGTCACCTTCGCCCCCCGGCCCGATACACCGGTCGGCAAGCAACCGGTCTACGAGGTAGACGGCATCCCGTTATCCCTCATCGAGGAGTTCTCCCGCCGGGCCGCCATCGAGGCACGCCAGGAAGAACTGGCCCGCGAGTACAAGACCCGCTACGGCAAGAATCCGCCGAAGAAGGTGCAGTACGCCCACGCGCAACAGGCCACCCTCGACACCCGCAACGCCAAGAACCCACCCCGCTCGTTGGCCGAACTGCGGGCCGAATGGCGCGAGCGCGCCGAAGCGATCCTCGCCGGAAACAGTCCCGGCGAGCTGGTCGACTCCGTCCGCGGTGCGCGTGATCGCCGCCCGGAACTGGCACCCGAGCAGGTGCCCACTCTGGTGAACGAGGTCGTCGACACGCTCTCGCACAAGGTCGGGTCGTGGACGGTGTTCTCGGTGACCGCCGAGATCGAGAGACGACTGCGAGAGTTCAGTTTCGCCGATGACGAGCAGCTGCGCGCCGTCCACGATGACGCACTCGAACTCGCCCTGCGCGACTACTGCCTGCCCGTCGACATCGAGGAATACCACCTGCCCGAGCGGATCAGCGACCGCGTCGAACGGGGACGGCGGCGCAGTCTGCTGGTCGATCGCGCGCAGATGCGCTACACCGCGCAAGCGGTTCTCGACGCCGAGGACTTCATGCGCCGGCAGGCCGACACCGGCGACGTGCACACCGTGGCCGAGCGGATCATCCGCCGCACGTTGCGCCGGATCGAGCAGGCGAACGGGCACGAGCTCGGGGCCGATCAGCTCGCGCTGATCACCCACTTCCTCACCGCCCGCACGCGTGTGGCCGTGGCGGTCGGTGCGGCCGGCGCCGGCAAGACCACCGCGGCCACCGTGATCGCCCGCGCCTGGGAAGCGGTCAACGGAAACGTCCTCGCCCTGGGGCCGTCGGCCCGGGCCGCCGAGGTGCTCGGTGAGGAGATTTCGGTGCAGGGACGCACCATCGCCGATGTGCTCACCCGCCACCGCGTCGGCATCCCGACCGGCATCGGCAGGGGTGATCTTCTGCTGGTGGACGAGGCCGGCATGGCCTCGGCCCGCGACCTGGCGGACCTGACGCGCATCGCCACCGACGCCGGGGCGGTGGTGCGTTTGTTGGGTGATCCGCAGCAGCTCGCCTCCGTCGAAGCCGGTGGTGTGTTGCGGGATCTGGCCGATCGCACCAACGCCCCGTTCCTGCGCAAAGTCCACCGGTTCGCCACCGACGGCGAGGCCGAGGCGAGCCTGCGGTTGCGCACGGGCGATGTGACGGCGCTCGAGTGGTACGACAGCAACGACCGCATCCGGCAGGGCATGGCGCACGAGCTGGCCGATCTGGTCTTCGACGCCTACGTCGCCGACGTCGAGGCCGGCCAGGTCGCCTTGATGGTCGCCCCGACCAACGATCTGGTGCGCCAGCTCAACGAGAAGGCCGCCGCCTACTACCGCGCCAATGGCACCGTCACCGGCCCCGGCATCGTCCTGGCCGACGGTCTCGAAGCCGCCGTCGGGGACGTGGTGGTCACCCGCAAGAACAACTCCAAGTACGTCGTGACCGGCTCCGCCGGCAACACCTCGGGCCGGGTGAAGAACGGCGACCTGTGGACCGTCGCCGAGCTCGGCACCGACGGCTCGCTGCGGCTGCGCAACAACATCAGCGGCGGCCAGGTCACCGTCGCCGGCGACTACATCACCGACAACGTGCAACTCGGGTACGCGACCACGGTGCACCGCTCGCAGGGCATGACGGTGGGAAGCTGCCACGTGCTCGCCGGAGCGAACATGGATCGCCAGTCGCTGTACGTGGCGCTCAGCCGCGGCAAGAACACCAACATCGTCTACGCCGCCCACGACGAGCTGCCCGACTGGGACTTCGAACATCACCCCGACGAGCATCCCGGCGCGATGGGTCTGCTCGCGAAGATCATCGCCCGCGACGGCTCGCAGCGCACCGTGCATCAGATGATCGAGGACGAACAGCGCAAGGCCGCGTCCTGGTCGACGATCACCAACAGCTACATGCTGGCCCTCGGGGAGCTGTACGAGGACTACACCGAGCAGCTGCTCAGCCGGATCCTCACCGACGAGCAGTTCGGCTGGGTGCACGGCCTCGGCGGGTGGGATCAGATCGTCACCTACGTCGCCCAGTCGGAAACGTTCGGCTGGGACACCGAGGCCCTGCTGCGCCAGGCAGCGTCGGTGATGAGCGTCGAAGGCAAGGCCGGGCGGATCGACACCGACCGCAACTCCCCCGGCCGGGTCATCGCTCGCGCCCTGAAAGAGCGCATCGATGCTGAGGACGGAGCGCGGCTGCCGCGCCGCCGCACCGACGCGGTGGCCGCCTACCGCGTGCCCGCGCTGACCGAGGCCGCGGCCGAAGCGGATCCGATCCTCGCCGCCTACGCCCGCTCGTGCGAGCAGCAGATGCACGCGTTCATCGACTCCTACACCACCACCGCACTCGAACGCAGCGCCCCGTGGATCGTCGCCGTCGGCCAGCGGGGAACGGACCCCCGTCGGGTGCGCCTGTGGGAGTCCACGGTGCGGGAGATCGCGATCTCGCGGGTGCTGGCCAACGCATCCGACGACGAGAACGATCCGATGGCACACATCCGCGAAGCCCGGAAGTCGACCCTCACCGCGACCATCGAACGGTTGCATCGGCCCGAACAGGCCACCGACGAGGTGGTCGGCCCGTACGCCCGCTACACCGACGCCGAACTGAATTCGGCACGGGCGCTCAGCCGGGGCCGGCTCACCGAAGACGCGATGCTGCTGTCGCTGGCCAAGGACGAGCTCGACCGGGCACGAGGCGAGGCGTCCGCTCTCGGAGCCGTCGAGCGGTCCCTGGCGCAGGTCGAGATCGACGAACGCAACATCGCGGCGGTGCGTGCTGCCCGCGCCCGCCTCGACGCCCTGACTCGTTCCCCGCAGGCCACCGAACAGCAGATCGATGCCGCTCGCGCCGCCGTGGCCGCAGCCGAACAGGTGGCACCACTCGAGCGTCGCTGGGCCGTGATCGAACGCGGCGCCCAGCACTACCGGGCTGCCGAAGCTGCCAAGGCCCGCGCCCGCGCCACCGACGACCAGGCCCTCGGCCGGATCACCGACCGCATCACCCGACTCGACGAGTCGATCGCCACCGAACGCACCATCCTCGGCCAGATCGACGCCGAACTCGCCCGCCGCAACGCCAGCGGAACCGACTACACCACCGGCAACCCGACGCGACAGACCCAGGTGGACTCGTCGGCGAACGCCCCTATCGACAGCGACCCGCTCGAACACGACAACGGCCCGGAACGGGAACTGTAGGCCCGGCGGCTGCGAGCACATCCGAACAGCACAAGGAGAACAACGATGGCGGACAACGACCAGAAGCGACGGTTTCTGCGCAACCGGAGACCCGCAGCTCTGCCCACCGATGCGACGGGTGCGCCGAACTCGCCCGCCTCACCTCCGGCCGGTGCTGCGGCGATACCGCAACCCCGGCCGGCCAGGGCGCAAGCCGCCCAGGACGTGACCGACCTTGTCGGCTTTCTGCGGGAAGTCGATGGTCGCCGCGCTCAGGGCCGGTCGGCACCGGCACCGAAGGCACGCACCGAGGTTCTCGGTGCGTTCCGGGGACAGCCTGCCCAGCAGACCACGGTCCAGATTCTGGCCGCGGCGGCGACCGCCCGGCATGTCGGTGCACAGGCACAGATCACTCGCAAGTGGGAGCAACTGGCGCAGGAGAATGCGGCCGGACTGGAGGCTCTGCGAGCACAGCAGTACCGGCAAGAACAGCAGCGGTACGTGCAGGTGCAGATGCGCCCGGACGAGATCGACCGGCTCATTGCCGAGCGACAGGCTGCCGACCGGGACGCCGACAAGCGCGTCTTCGACGCCGCTGCGGCGGTCGCGTTGAGCTACGTCGCGGCCAAGAGTGTGCCGTCGTTCGACAAGCTCGCCGACCTGTCCGCCCAGCACCTCGAGGTGGTCGAACCCACCGCGGACGTGCCGGCCTCAGTGGCCGAAGCCTTCGCCCGCGCTGCCGACGCCGACACCGTAGAGATGAACTTCGACAAGGACGCGGACAAGTCGTCCGCGCCCGGCGGCCCCGATGCACGCACCGAACCGGTGGTCGACGGCCACGAAGCGGATGTGTCCGACCAGCTCGAACGGGTCGAAGCGCCCGCACCCACGGACCGCGGGGATCTGGGCAGGATCGGGGCGGTGCTCGAGTCCGCCGGCCGGGGTCTGGCCACCGCGGTAGGCCCGATCAACGGTGACGACGAAGTCGCCCCTCCCCTGTCTCCGGTCAACCTGAACCAGCTCAGTCAGGAACTGCTCGATGCGATCGGTGCTGCGATGAGCAGTCACCCCCGGTCGGTGGCCGAGATGCTCAACATCGAACGCCGACCCGACCACACCAACGAGGCCGCGTTTGTTCCCGCGATGGGTATCGAACACAGCCAGGAAGCAACACTCAGTTGCTGATCGTGATGGCTATGCCGTGCCGGGCAGATCCGGAACCGAGGGCAGGACTGCGCGAGCCTGATTGGATCGCTCAGCGAGTGCCATCGATCCGTAGAGGAAGTGGCCGCTACGAGTCTGAGCATCTCGCTCTCCAGAATGGCCACGGCTTCGCCTTCGCGCGCGTTGGAGTCCATGTGCGCTCCTATTCGGAGAAAGGACGCTCCGGTGTCCTGCGGCGGCGGGGAGCTCAGACCTGCTTCGGCACACCGAGGTGGACATGAAACGGCTGTACAGTCCACCTATCATGGGAAGGGCCAGGGCCGAGTGTGGGAAGTCAGAGTAGGGGTGGGACAGATGAGCGTCGTCACGCCGAAGACCCTGCGTCAACAGCTCGTGCAGTCCGCGGTCCTGGACAAGATCGTGACCAGCGGCATCTCGATCGACACCGAACCCGTGCGCCGCAGCCTCCAGACGATCCGCCGACAGGTCAACCGCAGTCCGCTGATGGACCGCTACATCGATCGCTGGGACAGGATCGTCCGCGACAACGATATCGACGGTATCCGCAAGATCGTTGAGTCGGACGATGACACCAGCCGGGAGATGCGGAATCTGTCCCCGCTGTCGGTGCTGCTCAGCGAGGACGAACGCCGACGCGTGCTCACCGAGTTCGGAACCCGGTTCAAAGCCGGCACGACACGGTGAATCGGGAAGAACTCGGTCGCGCGATCAAAGCTGCGTGCGCCAATCTCGACGAGCCTCGTGTGATCGTCCTCGGCTCTCAATCAATCCTCGGTAGCTTCGATACCGATGAGCTGCCCCCTGCGACCTTCCTGTCCCGTGAAGTCGATATCCTGCCGTTGAGTGGGATCACGGACCCGCCCTCGGTCGAGGACAAACTTCTGTTGCTCGATGCCCGGCTCGGCGAGGACTCCCCTTTCCACACTGCCTTCGGTTTCTACGTCGAAGGTATCCACAAGGACGTCGTGGTCCTGCCGACGAACTGGGACAATCGGCTCGTCCACTTCGTTGTCGACGACGACGCATCCAGCCTGTACGGCCGGGCCGGGCTGTGTCTGGACCCGGTGGATCTGTGTGTGGCCAAGACGATCGCCGGTAGAGAAAAGGACTACGAGTTCGTCGCGGCACTTGTAGCGGAACAACTCGTCACGGCCGCCGACATCCAGGCCCGGATAGCCGGCGGCATCGACTGGCCGCCGACCTACACCGAAAACAAGGAACGGTCCCTTGCCAGGGCTCAGAGCTGGCTGGACTATCTGTCGAGTTCGGCTGCGGTGCGTCCCGACGGAGGCGCCACCACACCCATGTCACCGCCGACGGCTGGACCCGACATCACTGCTGCACTCCTCGGGCATCCGCGCCCGATCAAGCAGATGTTGAGTCGAAGGACCCGAGAGCCGAACAGCGCGGGACCGGAGCTTCCCGATGACGGCCCTGTACGAGAGGCAGGGCCCGACCTGTCGCGTTGACGGCCTCGCCGTCGGCGAGGCAGCTGTGTTCGGCATCGACCGTATCCATGAGATGCAGCACGAAGGAACGACATACGCTCGATCCTGCTCTCATCACTCATCGTTCGTTCTGCCTCGAGAGTGCGTCGAGGACCGTTGGCGGTACGGGATCGGAGGGCATGGCCGGCCAGCCCATGAAGCTGCGGTCGGCTTTGGCGTTGGCCATCGGTCCGGTGTCGCCGTCGAGGATGACCCGCAGGTGGGGTTCGAGGTGCTGTATCCACCAGGAGGACATGGCGGACATCGAGTCCGAGGCGCGTGCTTCTTCCCATGCCTGGTGCAGTGCGGCCAGTCGGGCGAGGACCTCGGGGTAGGCCCACCACCGCGGGTCCCAGGACATGCCGCCGTCGTTGTCGCTGATGCGGCGGCGGATCACCGGCAGGAAGAACCCTTCGACGAACTCGACGACATTGGCGAAGGCCGGCTCGATGATCGCTTCCTCGGTGTCGTCGGGCTCGTCCTGGTAGTCCTGCGCGACAGTGTCGTCGTACGCGTCGCTGTCGGGTGCTTCGTTGTTTGTGTCCCACGCCTGGGATGCGGCGGTGTCGAGGGCAACCATGATGTCAGTCCTTCGTCAGAAATTCGGAGTGGAAGAGCGCGTGGGCGCGAGATTCGGTGGTGGGCTCGGGGCCGGTGACCGTCGGTGGCTCGCCTGCGCAGTGTTTGTCCAGCAGCACCGTGGCCACGGGTTCGGGCTGGTCGGTGTATCCGACCGGCAGCGCTTTCTGCCCCGCTGCGGCGAGCTGGTTGCTCTCGCGCTGGGACTGGCGGATCGCCTCGGCGAACGGTAAGTCGCCCCAGAAGGCTTTGCGGACCAGGATCGGGGTGGCGCCACCGATCGTGACGAGGGCGCGGGTTTTCGGTAGTGCTCGCAGGTCCCGCTTTTCGAAGATGGTTTCCTTCTGCCAGCTGCTCGACACGCTCGCCTGACCGCCCGGGAAGAAGCCGGCGGGGCGACTGCGGGATTCGGTGTCGACGTAGTGGGTGCCGACGGCATCGACCAGGCCGGACAGGAAGGCGTCGTCTTCGACGTTGCCGCCGTACCAGATCACGCTGCACGCATCGACCATGGCTTTGAACGCTTCGCGGCCCCAGACCTTCTCCCCTTGGGAGGGGGACTGGAAGAAGGTGATGAGGATGATGCCGCGGCCGCCGAAGTGTGAGTACCAGCGGGGCAGGTCTTCGAGCTTGCAGATGTTGGCGGCCTCGTCGAGCACCGCCGTCAGCGGGAGCGGCATCCGTTCCGATTGCTGCTGCTCGGAGTATTCCTCGGCGCAGGTGAGGATCTGGCCGACCAGGGCACTCGAGATCGCCGAGGACGAGCCGGGCCCGTCCTTCGACATCGCGTACATCGTGTCGGTGCGCTTGACGAACTCGTCGGCGAGGAATTCCGGCAGGTCGTGAACGCGGCGGCCGGGGGTGACGGTGACCTGGCCGTTCGTGTCGGTGCCGATGACCACCCGGCGGTTCGGCAGGACCGCGTCGGCGTAGCGAGGTTCGTCCAACGGGGACAAAAAGCGGCGGGCCATGTCGTAGAAGCCGTCGCGTTGCTTGGCGTTGACGGCCTGCTTGCCGCGCATCGTACGGGCGAGTTCCGGGTAGCCGTACTGCTCGAGCACCGCCGGGGGGATCTGCGATTGGGTGTGGGTCAGCCACTCGACCACATGTCGGATGTCCCCGCCGGCCAGGGCGGCGGCGAGCAGGTAGGAGGCGAACAGGTCCCGGGCGTTGCCGTCGAAGTAGGCATCGACCCGGGCACCGGCGTCGGTGGCGGCGGAGATGAAGTAGCCGCACACCGCCGCAGCGGAGGGCAGGTCGGTGACCGTGCGCAGCGGGTTGAACCAGAAACTCGCGCGCTGCTGCCGGTTACCGGTGCTCACCCCTTGCAGGTCGAACACCCATACCCGCCCGCTCTGGCGGCGGAGACCGACGGTGTGCGAGTACACATCGCCGCGGTTCGAGGCCACCAGCGCCGCTCCCGGGGCGTGGCAGATCGCCGGGATCGCGAAGCCGGCGGATTTGCCCATCCGGGCGCCGGCGAACGCGATCGCCACGAACTCCCAGGTCATCCGCACGGTGCGACCCCCGACCACGGTGTCACCGAGGGGGATACCGAGGTAGCCGGGATGATTTTTCGGGATCGCGGGGGCGAGCCGGTCGGTGGAGGCGGCGAGGTACGTCGGGTCGGCCTCGTCGACCTCCTTCGGGTCGACCATCGTGCGGGCGAGACGATCGATGCGCTTTTCGAACTGCTTGCCCTCGAGCGTCTCGAGGACCCCGAACCGGCGCAGCGCCCACCAGCCTGCCCCGGCGACCACCGCCAGCAGGACCAGCTCGACACCGAGGACGATGGTTGCCCCGGCCGGCCAGCTCGTCGCCCCCAGTGCCAGAGCGAACAGCAGGCCGATCGGATTCCAGGTGGGGCGGTTTCCCCCGCCGGTGTTGTAGGCGATCGTCGGCAGGTACGCCACGACCACCAGGACGGGAAGTGCCTTGAGGAACATCTCGTCGGCGCCCGAGGAGGTGCGGGGCCGGTCGCGTCGCGTCTGTGCCATGGTCGTGCGCCTCTTCTACTGCTGGTATCGGTAGCCGGTCAGTCGCCACCCGTCGTCGGTGCGGACGGTGGTGGTGCGCCAGGTCTGGGGTGTCAGGCGGGTGCTGCGCCCGCTCGCGTGCAGCACCGTCTGGGTGCAGGTCACGTCGATGACGAGGGTGCGCATCCCGGCCGGTGCGGCCGGGGTCGACTCGGCCCGCACACAGGTCGCGGCCACCGCGTCCTTCGACGCCGCCCACTGCTGCCAGTCCGCATCCGGGCGCACCTCGGCACGGGTGCCGGATTCGGCGACGGCGAGCAGGTCCCCGCCGAGATACGCCTTCGCCCGGAGCAGCGCGTCGGCCTTGCTCTCATCGATCGCGGGCTGCCAGGACAGGATCATCCCCATGGCGGTGATCGCGGTCTGGTCGGCGCCCGTCTGCTGGGGCGAGAGCGACTCGATCACCTGGTGGTCGTCGCTGCCCTCATGCACGTGCTGGCCGTCGGGGGTGTCGCTGCCACAGCCCGCCAACGCGACGGCGGCCGCGGTGCACACCGCCGCGACGGTGATGCGTGTGATCCTCACGGGCGTACCTCTTTTCACTGGTTGCTCATCGCCCGGTACTGCGGTTCGGCGGCGATGATCGTGTCGGCGTAGGGGCGGGTCTGGACCACGTAGTCGGTGTGCCCGGTCGGGAAGCCCCCGGAGGCCAGGACCGCGCCTTCGCCGGCGTTGTAGCCGGCCAGGTACAGCTCGGTGCGCCCGTTGGGGGCGGAGACCACCCCGTCTGCGATTGCGCCGTCGATGGTGGCGGCGATGGTGCACATGTAGTGGCCCTGGGCCATGACCGCATCGCCGATGCTGTTGGGATCGACCGTCCCGTCGCCGTCGTAGTCCTGGCCGTAGCTGGCCCACGTGCCGGGCATGAATTGCGCCGGTCCCCTCGCCCCGGTCACCGACACCGGAGCCGAATCCCCGTGGCGGAAGCCGTTCTCGGCGGCGAGCTGCGCGGCGAGCAACGAGGGTGTGATCTGCGGGCAGATCGACCCGGCCCGCTCGAGCCACACCGCGAACTCGTCCGGCACCGTGCCGTCGGCGAGCCGGTCGCCGACGCCGTCGCCGGAGATGAGGCAGTCCGCCGCCGCGGCGGTGGCGTTGCCGCTGCCACCGGGCAGCGCTCCCCACGACACCAACCTCTCGTCGGTGCCCTGACCCCGGACGCTGATGTGCACGTGGTCGACGTGGTTCTGGGTTTGCGAGCCGCGGTCCTCCATCAGGCTCGGGGCCCCGCCGACGGGATAGTAGGTCTGCCGCCAGAGCACGTACTCGACGCCGAAGAACTCCGCATTGGCCAGCACGTAATCGGTGATCTCGTCCCCGAGCGCCACCCCCTCGCCGGAGCGGTAGTGCGGGATCATCACATCCACAGCCCGACCCTCGGTGTGATCGGTCGCGTAACCACCGTCGGCACGCCACCCGCCGAGGCCCGCGATCCGGTCGCCGAACGTCAGGTGCATCGCCCGAGCGAGTTTCTTCGCATCTACCTGCAGGCCCTGCTCGGAGCCGGCCGACGGCGGCAACGGCTGCGCCAAGTTCCCCTGGGACGGGGCCGGCGGCACCGAGGTGGTCGGCCCGGCCGAGGACTGTCCCGGGGCGGGGGCGGCTTCGTAGTACGGCAGCGGATCCACCGCTTCGGTGCCCCAGCCGCCGGGCCAGAGTTCCCAGTGCAGGTGCGGGCCGGTCGACTGGCCCCGGTTGCCGAGGGTGGCGATCTGCTGCCCGGCGCGGACCTGCTCACCGACGGCGACGGTGTAGGTGTCGATGTGCCCGTACACGGTGGACACCAGCTGCCCACCCTGCACGTGGTCGAGGACCACCCACTGCCCGAACCCGCTGGCGGGGCCGGCATGGCGCACCACCGCGTCGGCCGAGGCGTAGATGGGGGTGCCGACGGCGCCGGCCAGGTCGATGCCCTGATGCTGGGTCCCCCACCGCTCACCGAACCTGGAGGTGAGGGTGACGGCGGAGGGATCGACCGGTTTGAGGAACGAGCCGGTCGGTGCGAGCCGGTCCCCCGACCCCACACCCGAACCGGGGCCGAGGCAGGTCGTGCCGTTCTCGCGGTCTTGTTCGTCCTGGATCCCCATCACCAGCACGAGGAGCAGGAAGAACGGAATGAGCGTAAGCGCCAGGATCAGCGCGATCAGCCCGGTGCCCCCCTTGTCGGTCACCGCAGACTCAGACCCTCGATCACGACCCCGTGCTTGCGCGCCAACGCCCGGTTCAGCTCCTGCGCCAACGCCAGCTCCGCCTCCAGCGCGGCGACATCGCGTTCGGTGCGGCGGGGGCGACGGCCGGAGCGGTTGACCCAGCCCCGCACCGTCGTCTCGGCCACATCCAGCTGCGCCGCGGCGGCACGCGTGGCGGCGGTGAAGCTGTCCCCGGCCTGCATGCGCTGAAGGACCGTCTCGATCGCGGCCTCGCGGGTGAGCTCGTCGACCAGGGTGTACCGGCGAGTGCCGGGACGGCCACGCCGGCTCATGCTGCGAACTCCGTGCCCCGGTCTTCGTCGGCGGCCCGCAGACGGGCATCGGTGTCGTGAATCCCGGAGTCCTTCTCCGCCTGGGGCACCCACACCTTGAACGGGGTGCCGGGTGTCGCGCCTTCGCCGAGCTTGAGCAGGAAATGCCCGACACCGGCCGCGGTGCGCGTGCTGTCCGCCACGCCGGGATCACCGTCAGCCGAGGCCAGCGCCTTGCGGCGGGCTTGGCGCAGTGTCTTCTTCTCCTCCACCGAGTTGGTGGTGTCGTTGGCCCAGCCGGTGACCATCGCGCGTTCGGCCTGCGAGAACGTCATGAACTTACCGAGGCGGTCGAGTTCGGCTTCGGGGACCGGGCCGATGATCCGGGCGCGGGAGCGTTCGATCATGCCCAGCGCGCCGACCTTCTCGAAGTCCGCCAACGAGTGGGTGACCAGCGTCAGCGCCACACCCATCGACCGCTGCAACCGCTGCACCGCATCCAACCGGGCCACCGCCGAGCTGCCGGTCTGGATCACCTGCCACACCTCGTCCAAGATGATGTGCGCCGCGATCGACTTCGCGCCGGGCACCTGGTTGTCGGCCAGGATGTGCGCCGCCTCCACCGCCGCGAACGCCTCGTTCCACCCCGCCAGCAGCACCGCAGCCCGCATCAACTCGTCCCCCGGCGGCACCGAGGACATGTCCAAATCGACCATCGGCTTGGTGATATCGATCCGCACGGTGCTGTGCCGGTTGAAGGTCTCTCCGAACCGGCCCTTGACCAACGCGCGCAGCGAGCGCAACAGCGGTTTGATCTGACCGCGGTATTCCTCGGCGGTGTCGGCCACCGCATCGTCCCTCAGCTCGTCCGGGCCGGAGGCGATCAGCGTCAGCAGGTCCTCGATCCGGGCCGCATGATTGTTGTCGAACGTCGAGCCCGGGGCGTAGAGCAGCCGGATCGCCGAGGCCAGCAGGGTTTCCTCGAAGTCCTGCAGCGGGCCGCGGCGGACGATCTCGAGCAGCGCGCAGATCATGTTGAGCTGGCGGGCGTGCAGCGCGAACTCGGCCTTTTCCCGCTCCAGGGAACCGGCGGGCAGCTGCTCGATCGCGTCGCCGATCGGGCCGCGGCCCAGCGGGTTGATCGCGCCGGTGCCGTAGCCGACCTCGCTGACCTGCCCGCCCACCTGCTCGGCGAGCACCCGCAGGTCCGGCTTGACGTCACCGGGCACGAGCACGAGCGTGCCGCGGGCAATGTCCCCGAGGGCGATGCGGCGCAGCAGGGTCGATTTGCCGAAGCCGTTGAGGGCGCAGATGAAACACGACGGGGCGGTGATCGCCTTCATCTTCCAGGCGTAGAGCGGATCGAAACCCACGGCGGCTCCGGTGGTCAGATGCCGGCCGAGCGGGGTGCCCAGCAGCGGGGCCTTCGCCCCGACGATCCACGGGTAGATCCCGGCGACCTGCACACTCGTGCCGCGGTATTCGACCGGGGGCATCACCGTGGACATCCGGCCCCCGCCGGCCCCGTCGAACCCGCGGGCGTCGAGATCGGCGACCTGGCGGTCGAAGCCGTCGGTGTTGATTCGGGTCAACCGCTCCACCGTCGCCCGGCGACTGTACTGGCGGGTGACCAGGCTTTTCTTCCATGCCTTCGTGAGTCCGGTTGCGGTGGCGGCCTGCTCTTCGAGGCGGGAGAGCTCGTCGTCCGACAGCAGAGTCTTGGCGATCTTCTCCGCTGTGAGCAGCCGCGACGATCTCGTGGCGTTGCGTGCACTCATGCCTATAGCCCTTTGCGTGTCAGTTGCTGAGGAAGCTGGGAATGGTGGTGTGGTCGGGGGCGATGACCCCGACACCGAGGCAGGCCGCGAACGCGGCGGCCTGCCAGCACCAGGAGCGGCGGATCGTCAGCCGGCTCTGGCGCGAGAGGTCTTCGACCAGGGCGTCGATCTTCGGCACATCGGCGCTGCCGGCCGGTTCGGTGACGGTGATGAGCACCCCGAAGCGCACCATGCCCGCACCGCGGGCCTGCTCCATCCGGGCTTGCGCGGTCGCGGCGACCTCGATCTGCGACTTCGCCGAGGCGATCGAGCCGTTCTTGAGGGAGCCGCCGTGGGCTTCGGCCATCGCGTTGCGGTAGTCGCGGTCGGCGATGTCGGTGGCATCGCCGGCCGAATGCGGCCGGTAGAGCACCGACACCCGCTTGAGCGGCACCGCGTCGTTCGGCGCCAGCAACCTTTGCAGCACCCGTTCGGTGACCGCGCCCTTGGGGGCTTCGCGCATCTCCCAGGTCACCGACACCGCGCCGTCGTGGACGTATTTGCCGCCGTCCGGGCTTTCGAGTGCGGTGCGCGGGCCGCAGTCCTCCCAGCTCAAGCCGGTGCCGTCGCCGGAGTGCAGGCCGGCTTCGACATCGACGAGCGAGGCCGGATCGTAGGAGCGGCGCACGAACGCCATGACCTCGTCGGCATCCATCGGTGAGCACGGCACACCGGCCCGTGCCGCCGACGCCGTCAGGGCGGGCAGCCGGCGGCCGAGCTCGACGGCCTGCTCGGAGGGGTCCTGTTTGCGTTCGGTGGTCTTGGCCTCGAAGGTGATCGCAATGCGGGCTGCCAGGCGGATGCCGCCCGTGGTCAGCCCGGTGGCGAGCTGGTAGGCCGCGTCGCGGGCCAGCTGCGGGGCGTCGGCGCGGGTGTTCTGGTGGACCGTCTCGTAGAGCTCGATGCCGGTCTCGGGCAGGGTTTCGACGGTGGTGACCACCGCGAGGATGTCCGAGGTCTCCCCCGCCGCGGACAGGAACTGTGCCCAGTTGCCGACGTAGTGATCGATCACGTCCTGATCGACGGCCTCGGCGCCCTGCGGGTAGGCGTCGAAGACGACCGTGTAGGCACCCTGGCTGGGCATGTGGATCATCCCGAAGGTGCGCCCGTCGGAGTCGATGCCCTCGTACAGCTCGGTGTCGGCGAGCACCCCGGGCAGCCGGTACGCCCGCCCCGGGACGCGGGAGAACGTGCCCGAGGCGTAGGTGTGCTCACCGCGACGGCGGCCGCGCCAGAACTGGAATCGCATCAGTGCCCTTTCGTAACCGGAACGCCCGTCACGGGAGATGACCAGGGGGATGAAGCAGGCGATCATCGGGACCGCCAGCAGCACGGTGACCTTCAGGCCGAAGAACAGGCCCGTGATGATGACCAGGGCCGCAGCGGCGATCGCGGCGATCGAGGTGCCGAAAGTGGCCCCGAGAATGCCGGTCTCCCGAGGCCGGCGCCAGTTGCCGTAGGTGTTGTAGGTCTTCTCCTCGCTCACTGCTCGAAGCCCCCTCGGTGGAACTGCCGACCGGCACCGGACGCCACCGCGGCCGCGGCCGCCGCATCACCGGAGGACCCGCCGCCGGGAGTGCCGGAGGTGTTGCCGCCGGGCTGACCATTCCCTCCGCCGCTGGGGGTGCCCTGCTGGTTGCCCTGCGGAGCCGCGCCGGCACCGCCACCGGAGGGGGTGCCCTGCTGGTTGCCGGCCGGTCCCCCGCCTGCCGTACCGAAACCGGACGGTGCGCCGCCGGTCTGGGCGCCGCTGGGCGGGTTGCCCATGCTCGTCGACGTCGACGACGTGGTCGCCGCTCCGGACGCTGCGCCACTGGCACCGCCGGTGGCGATCATGCCGCCGACCTTCGCGCCGACCGCCGCCGCACCGGCCGCGGCCGCCATGCCGCTGCCGCCGCCACCGAGGGCGCCGACGTTCGGCACGATCAGCCGCATCAGCGCCGGGAGCACCAGGGCCGCGGCGCACAAGGTGATGACCCCGGACAGGGCCATGAACCCGTCCCCGTTCTCGGGGTCGGTGATGGTCGGGGTGGCCTCGAGGAACAGGATCGCCGAGACCCCGATCACGAACGCCCCGACCGGCTTGACCAGCAAGAACGCGATCGTCCAGGCCAGCATCTTCTCGAATGCCTGGCTGCCGACCTTCGTGCCCCCGGCCGCACCCGCGATGGGCAGTGCCGCCGCCATGAGCACCAGGATGCCGGTGCGCAGCAGCATCAAAAACGCCATCATCAAACCGCCGAGCATCCCGATGAGGCCGATCAAGAACAGCAAACCGACACCGGCCGGACCCGCATAGAGCTGGATCGTCACCATCGCTTCGGCCAGGCGGGACGGATCGGAGCCGACCGCACTGCCGATGAACCACGCCGACACCTGATCGGCCAGACGGGTGCCGAGCACGATCATCGTCGTTGCTCCCCCGGCGAGCACCACAGCGCGGGCCAGTTGTTTCAGGCCCTCTTCCGAGGTGTCGCGGATCGCCCCCGAGCGGGCCAGCGCCAGACGCCCGCCGAGCAGGATCAGCGACAACGACAAGGCGGCGACCTGGATGTAGAAGGTGTAGTCGTTGACCGTGGCCACGGTCCTCTGGAAGGTGTCCCCGTCCATCTCGGTGCCGGTGATCCACCACCCGAGAGCGAACTTCAACACCGCCACACCGGCATTGCCGATCCACAGCGCAGTCTTTTCGACCGCGCCGGCAGCGGCGTCATTGATGCCGTCCTCGATCGCGCCCGTTCCGGCATCGACGACGTTGCCAGCTGCGTCCAAGCAGTCGGGAACGTCTGAATCGGTGAACATATCCACGGCTCCGCTGATGGCAGCCCCAAGAGGGTTGGCACAGGTCGCACCCCCGAGACCGGTTTCGAGCCAGTCGAATCCCGAGTCCTCGTCGGTCTGTTCCTCGACCTCGGTGCTGTCGATGCTGCCGCCGGACGAGTCCCCGGACGGAGCGGTGTCCTGCGCGTATGCCGCACCCGCTGCGCCGATACCGACGACCGCAACGGCGCAGATCACAGCGAGCAGCCGAAGAATGCCGGTGAGCAGGCTGCGGTTCACCACCACTGCTGCCACCCTTCGGACGACATGGGCTCGAACTCGCCACCCAAGGCGGGCGAATCCAGTTGGACAACCCATCCGGTGCCCTCGCGCCACACCACCGGGATCTTCGACACCCTGATCTCGGTGGCCCCGCTCGGCCGCTCGACGGTGGCGCCGAACTTCACCAGAGTCAGATCCGGATGGAAAGTCACGTTGACCATCGGCATCGCCCCAGTCGGCGTGTTGTCGGGAAGCTTCACTGTCGACAACTGACCGGTCGGGTCCGACACCCGGCCTGCTTCGGTGAGCATCTTGACCCGGTTGTCGCCGGCAGCGAGGTACCCGAAGTAGTGGGCCGCGGCGAGCGCCGCTCCCTGCGGGGTGCGCGCGAACCCGGTGGCCACACCGCTGTCGGTGAATCCGGTGGGGCCGTCGGAGGTCGAGAACGGAAGATCCATGTTGCCGTGGATGCGCTGGAGCATCACCCCACTCGGTGCCTGCTCTGCGGGCCGGTTCCCGGTGGCGAGGGCGTCGGACAGGATCACCCCGTGGGGGTCGAGCGGCACGTAGATGACGCGGTGGAGCTTGTCGAAGACGGGTTCCGGCATGAACTGGAGGTCTTCGAGTCGGGCGGTAGCCCCGTTGTCAGTGGTCGGGTCGAGCGAGACCAGCGGTTCGGCATCGTCACCGCGGAAGAGCATCACGATGCTCAGCACGAGACCGACGACGACAATGACGGCCACCGCCGCCAACCCGATGGTGAGTTTCGTTGCTGCCGAGGCGCGCTCGTTCTCGGCGCCCTCGAGTGAGGAAGTGTTCGTGTCCCCGGTCTGGCCGGTGGTGTTCTGCTCGGTCACTTGCGGGTCTCCTCGAGGTCGACCAGCTCCGACGGCAGCGCGTCGAGGGCGGTGATGGTGGCGGTGTCGTTGCTGGGCAGGTTCAGTCGCCAGTCGTCGTCGATCCACACCACCTGGGTGGTCGCGGAGGCGAGCGAGTTGTCGGAGAACCGCTGGATGACGTCGACGGTGGCGGCGGTGTCGCTGTAGTCGGCGAGGGTGTAGCCGACGATGGTCGGCACCGTCTCGGGGTCGGTGCCCGACATCTCCACCAGGGCGCGGTGGGCGGCGTACAGGTCGCGGCCTTCGCCGGGGGCGGCCACCCCGGCCAGGATCGTCGGCCAGGTGCGGTCGGAGGCGGTGGCCAGCTGCACCGACTGGGTGATCGCCGCCAGGGCCGCGCCCTGCGGGGTGTGGCTGAACCCGGCGAAGGGCTCCCACTCGCCGCCTCGCGGTCCGTCGGTGGTGCCGATCGGAACCTCGATGCCACCGACGGTGACCCACCGAGCGATCTGCGGCGGGTCGGTCAGCGACACCGCGGTCTCGGTCGTCTCCGATCCCCCGCAGCTCACAGCCACCAGCGCCACCGCGACCACCACGGCCCGCGCCCACCGACGCCTCCTCATTCGTTCTCCTCGTTGTCGGGTTGCTGCTGTTGCTGGAGCTGTTCGAGCTGGTCGATGACGGTCGGGGAATGGCCGCCTCCGAGCTGTTGGGCTTGGGGCCCCTGTGCGGTGGCCAGCAGGATCGTGGCGAGGGTGGCGGCCACGCCGCCGGCGAGGAGCGCGCCGATGTTCGCCGCGACGAACTCGGCCGCGGTGGGGGATTCGAGGCCGGCGCCGTGCTTGTGGTCCCACGCCAGGCGTGCGCCGACGAAGATCACCTTGGCCACACACAGGAGGAAGACGATCCCGGCCGCGTAGCCCAGAAGCGTCTGGAACCCTTCGAGGACGTCGGGGGGTGGGCTGACCACGCCCTGTGCGGACACCTGCATCGCTCGCCCTGCCTTATGCCGCGCTGGTGACGGCGCTGAGGATCTGGTTGGCGGAGATGGCGACGATCGCCCCGACCAGCGATCCGACGAGCATCTTCGGTGAGTCCCCCGAGCCGTGCTGCCACTTCTCCCACGCGAACTTCCCGCCCGAGAAGATCAGGGCCGCCACGCACGCGAGCGTCACGCCCCACAGCAGCCAGTTCAGCAGCTTGAGCAGGCCGTTCGCGCCCGGCGGCACCTCCGGGTTGATGTCGAAATTCACGGCGCCTTGCGCGAGAATCGCGGTGTCCACGACTGTCTGGAACATGCACATGTCCTTTGCTCGAAGGTGCTGGCTACTGCCCCGACCACACGGTCGGCAGGGCGGATTGGATTGCCGTGACGATGCCGACGCCGGCAGCGATCACGTCCTCGGGAACTGCGATCACGGCTCCCTTGGTGTGAATGGGCACGCCGTCGAAGGCGCGCCAGGTGGGCAGGCTCGACCGGGCCGCCGAGGCCAGGAAGCGATGCCAACCGATCACCCAGTGCGCCGGCACCGCACCAGTGACGATCGAGCGCAGCTGACGCACCTCCTTCGGGGGCTGACCGGGCGCGTTCGCGACGGTGACCAGGCCGAGCAGCTCACACGCCAGATTCCGGTTGCGGTGCTCGAGGATCAGATCGTGGGCGCTGGACAGGCCCTGGATGGTTTCGCGGCAGACCACCACCACATACGGCGATTCGGTCTCCCGGGCGTCCCCGCACGGCCACTGGTGATTCGCGTCGCCTGCGAAGTCCCAGTACTGGGCGAGGGTGGAGACCCCGGCCCCGCCGTGCGCGCCGAGCAGCCACACCGCCGGTCCGGGCGCAGCCACCGGATACGGATCGACCCTCACCTCGACGCTGATGCGTTCGCGGGTGCTCATGCCAGCTCCCCCGCCCCGGCCTGGTGATCGGTGTCGTGGCGGCCGGCCTCGATGCGGCCCAACGTGTCGAGCACGTCGGTCCAGGCGTCGATCGAGGCGACCGACAGGCGGCGGTGATCGACGGTGCCCGGCCGCGCCAAGGTCACATCGAAGGTCACTTCGACGAAGCCGGCGACCCGTGGGGCCAGGTGCTCCCGGATCGGTGCCAGATCCACCAGGCGGTGCGGCATCTGGTGCGAGACCGACACCACCGTGCGCGCCAGCACGCCGCGCCCGTAGGTGCCGATGAGCCATTCGAGACCGACACGCATCCGGGCCAGCGGTTCCGAGCGGGCCGGGGCGACGATCACGATCGCGGCCCCGGCCTCGAGCAACGGGGCCAGACGCCGTGAGCGCAACGCTGTTCCGACGTCGTGGATGCGGGCGAGATGCCGGTCGGCGAGCAGGCTGTCCACCAGCACTGTGTCCGTGGCGTCGCCGTGACCGACGACGACGGCCCCGGCGCTGCTGACGGCCATGCGCGAGCCGAGCTGGCGGATCGCCCGGGCCGGGTCGATCGGTTCGACGCCGACCCGGTCGAGCAGGTTGCCGCCGCCGAAGGTGCCGTCGATCGCGGCGACGTCGGCGCCCAGGCCCAGGCGCAGGGCGGTGGCCAGGCCGAAACAGGTCGTGGTCGCGCCCGCTCCCCCGGAGCCGGCCACCACGATGGCCGAGAGATGTTCGGGCTGCTCGATTGTCGGGCTACGACGAAAAGCAACAACGTTGTTCATCGGTTCTCCACGTTCGCGATCGTCAACCCGCCGTCGGCGGGCAGGGTGGTGATCCACTGCTTGTGGATGCCTTCGTCTCCCACGGGCGGGAACTTCAGCAGCACATCGACCGACCAGCGGTTCGGGTCCTCGGTCGGCAGCACGCTCACGCAGTGCTCGGTCCCGACCGGAACGGCGTCGATGAACGACTGAATATCGGTGCCCGGCAGGACCATCAGGTCCGCGACGGCCTTGCCGTCCCGCTCGACGTAGTAGGCGTACTCGAACGCCTGGATCACCGCAGGGCCGGAATCGCGGCCACCGGGACCGTTGCCGACGACCCGACCCGGCTCGGTGACCGGGGCGCACCACGCCGGGGCCGCCACCGCCTCGGTCGTGGTGGGGGCGGCCGACGACGAGGCCACTGCGGTGACCGGCGGCAGCGGCGGTGTCTCCGGCTCGTCGGTTCCCCCGCTCATCACGGTCACCACCACCGCGGAAACCGCTGCCAGGGCAGCCACACCGCCACCGACGAACATCCAGGTCCGGGACCGGTCCGAGCCCGTCGTGGCGGCCGCGGGGGTGCTGTCGGTGACCGGCAGGGCGGCGGCCTGCTCGACGACCTCGGGCGCGGCCGGGGCGCGGCGAGGAGCACGGCTGCGACCGATCGCGGACTTGAGTCCCCCACGGGTACGGTCTGAAATCACCAGTGGACCCCGCGGAATGTGGGCGCGGAACCACTCCGGGGCCGCAGCATACGGATCCTCTGCTGAGGCCGGATCGTCGTGGTGAGCAGCGGGATCGGCGTAGCCGGTTGCCGCGGGAGCATCGTGGTCGGCGGAAATGTAAGGGTCCTGGGCCGCAGCAGGTGCGGCCAGGATCGCGGTATCGGCCTCGACGATCGGTTCGAGGTCGGTCTGGATGACCGCATCATCGTCGGCACCGGACGAATCGGGGACGGAGGCAGCATCGACCAGCTCGAGCTCCGCCGCCTCGACCGTGGCGCTGTCGATGGTCTCCTCGGGGATCGGGAAGTACACCGATCCGGTGTCGGTGTCGTCGGTCGGAGTCGGCTCCGGCCCGTACCGCTCGGTCACGTCCGGGAAGAGTTGTCCTCGATTGCCGGTCGACAATGTGTCCTCCGTCGTCGGGTGGTGGGGGCGGAGCTACCCGCCCCCACCGGCGAGATGGTCGGGCAGGTCAGGCCGGGTTGATGCCGTCCGCGGCCGCGGACGAGATCATCTCGGCGGCAGTGCCGAGCGAACCGTCGAAGAACATGGTCAGCACGGTGTCCGCTCCCGCGACGACACCGTCGCCACCGGGCTGGACCTTCACCCACTCACGGACCTGCGAATCGACCTGCGGAGCTGCGGTCACGACGCTGCGCACGGCGTCGGCCGCGGCCTGCCCGACCGGACCGGAGGACTGCCACTGCTCGACCGTGGCGTCGGCCCGCTCGGTGAGCGCCTCCTGGTGCACATCCGGCAACTCGACCTCGATGGGCTGGCCCTCGTCGTCACCGGCACCGAACGCGGTCCCGGCCGCCAGACCGGCCGCGCCACCGACCACCGCGCCGGGGACCGCGCCGACCGCAGCGCCGATCGCTGCGCCCGCCGCGGTCCCGGCCACCCCGGTGGTCACCGCGGGCAGCACCGGAATCGGCAGCGGCACCACACCCCCGGCCGCAGCCCCGGCGATACCGCCGAGGGTGCCGCCGATCAGCGCGCCGGGAACCGCCCCGGCCGCAGCACCCGCTGCGGCACCGGCCACCGTCGCACCGATCTGCGCAGCAGCGACCCGATCGGCGCGGCCGGCATCGACACCGACCGACTTGTAGAACGTGGCCACCTCGGAGCGGATCAGACCGGCGGTGTTGTTGGTGCGTTCGCGGTCGTCGTCGGTGACCCAGTTCGGCTGGTTGACGTGGATATCGCCGATCATGATCTTCTCGGGCGGAGCGAGGTAGATCGGCTCCGGGGTGACCGGCTGCGGCGCCCGCAGCGTCATCGGGTCGATCGGCGGCGGGGCGGACTGCCGCTCGTAACGGTTGGTGTCGTAGTTGTAGTCCGGCAGCGGCGCGTACTGACGCTGCTGCGCGGGAGGCGGGGTCCAGTAGATCTGCTTGGCCGGAGGAGCCGGGGCCGGCTTCGGGGCGCTGGTGGTGCCGCCCTGGGTGGACGGGGCCGGGGGGGTCACCCCGCCCTGCGCGGGCAGCTCGA
>NZ_AJFC01000377.1:0-244 GCF_000256505.1 Rhodococcus sp. P14
CGCGAAGCCCTGCGATGTGTGCTCATGATCGCTTCTCTCTCGTGTGTGTCGGGGCGGGAATCAGTTGAGTGCGGCGGCCGAGACGCCGCCCTGCTCGAGCACCGTCGGTCCCGCATCGACCACCTGCGTCGTGGTCGCGGTCGGTGCCGAGGTGGTGGAGGCGACCGTCTGCGACGGCGTGGTCGAGACGTTCTCGGAGGTGGTCGTCGGCCGCGCCGTAGTGGTGGCCGAGGTGGTGGGAGCC
>NZ_AJFC01000378.1:0-7995 GCF_000256505.1 Rhodococcus sp. P14
CGGCGTCGAGGTCGGCTGCGACCGCGGCGAGCCAGGACGCGACGAATCGTGTCGGGGCCTGCCCGCTGGCGGTGGCCGGGACCGACCCGTAGGAGCCGTGCTCGGCGGCGACGTTGCGCAGCGTCGTCATCGCCACCAGATCGAAGGCGTCCCGGTTGGCCTCGATCTCGTTCGCCACGACCTGGAACGCCTGGCGCACGAGCCGCTGCGAGGTCGCCGGCGGAACCAGCTCGGGCAGCACACCGACCGTCTTGGCGGCGAGCACCCCGAACGCTGCGGCGGGGTTGGCCAGCCCGACCGCCGCGACCGCCGCGATCGTCTCCGGGGTGAGCACCTTCTTGGCGACCGTGACTGCGGCGTTGAGGCCGATCAGACCGACCTTCAGCAACGCCGCGGTCACGTCCTGCCCGGTCGGGGGTGTGGCCCGCGGATCGGAGGCTTCGGCCAGCCGCTGCGAGATGGTCTTCTTCGGCTGGATCGACACCGCCTCGAGGGCGTTCTTCGGAGCCGCAATGTCCTCGTTGACCACGTCGACGGCGGTGGTGAACGCCGTCGAGGCCAGTGCCCGGCCGACCGTGGCGACGGCGACGAACGGATCACCGCCGACCTCGACCTGCCCGGCGACGTTGACCACCGCCCGCACGATCGGCGCGTTCGCCGGGGCGTCGCACGCCAGATCACCGGTCTGGCACCAGGACGACACCCGACCCGACAAGCTGCCGTAGTCCTTGGTCAGATCGGCGACGGGGCCGATGCCGCCGCCTTCCGGGGCGGTGAACGCCACCGACGACAGCGCCTTCACCGTCTCGCCCGTGGTGTCGGGAACCGGCGACGGGGAGCTCTGCGAGGTGCCGGGGAACAACCCCGATCCGGCGCTGCGGGTCGGCGCGCCGAACAGCGCACCGGCCGCGACCACGCCGGCCGGAACGACCCCGGTGCCCTTGCCGACCGACCGCAGGAAGTTCGAGGCGGCATGAGCGCCCTGGGAGTAGCCGACCACGGCGAGCTTGGCCGACGGACACTGCTCGAGCACCTTCTCCGCAGCCAGGGACAGGTTCTCCTCCCCCGCGGTGACGGACTTGATGTACGACCGGCTACCCCCGGGGGTCAGGCCCCCGAACGATCCCGGATACGGCACGTAGGCGCGATCGACGCTCGCGCCCAGCTCACGGGCCTGATCGAGCATCGGTCCCATGATGTTCGACAGCATCCCGGTGTCGACCTTCACCGGCGCATCCGGTGAGGACTCCGTGGTGCCCTGCATCCCCAGGACGTACAGATCCGGGCACCCATCGATCAGCCCGTCGAGCCAATTCGTCTGCGCGTGCACCGGGACCAGACCACCCACACCAGCCAGAACCGCAGCCGTGGTGACGACGGTGGCCACAGTCCGCGTACCCCAACCCTTCATCTCTCTCCCTCCCGAACAGCCGTTTCCCAACGCCAGCAGTCATTCCTGTTTGTTCCGAGAAGGGAATGGGGACAGCCAGATACGGCGCAAAGCGACCTTCGGAGAGAGCGGTTGCTTCGACTCCGGAGTATGGGTCCGTTGTCGTTGGGGTGCCAGGCAAGGTTCCGGGTTGACGGATCCCGGATCGGTCGCCTTCGCTTGGATCTCTTCAGCCGTTGCGGCGGGCACTCGACGCACCGGCTGTGCGGACTCGTGTGCGTGGAGGGGCTCACGTGAGAGACCCATTCGCCGACAAGATTGACGCTGCACAGGAACCTATGCAGCCTTTGCTGGTACTGAGCACGACGTCGCTGTTCACGATCCGGGAGTGCGATCAAGACTTGGCTGCCCTCGGGATTCGGGTTGAGCGGGGCCGCTGACCCCAGGTCGACGGAGCAGCGACGACCTGAGGTCAGCGGGTGCAGTGGACGCGGCGCGAGGGGTCGCCGGCCACAGTTCGGAAGCGGGTACGACCGATCGCACCCTTCATTGAGTGTTGGGCGCAGGTGTTCGGCACTCGGTGGTACGCGCAAGTTGATTCCCCGGGGTTCCGTAGCTGGCTCTGGGTAGAGCTCCGCCAATCGCGTCAGTGCTACGTCCGAAGCCGACCACGACAGACCTCGGGAAACCCCCGGAAGGGGCGCGAGCGGATCGTAAGCAAGAGCGGCGCGTTCGCGCAACACGGCGGGCCCTCCCCCTCCTCGGCGCAGCACCTTCAGTGCGGGTCCTGGAATTGACCCGTAGATTAGCACCTCAGAATTTTAAACACTAGCGCTACGAGGGAACGAGAAGGGGCGAGACAATGGGCGGCGACAGGAGGATCCAGGGCAGGGAGTGGAGTTGGCTCGAAGCGGCATGCACGGCTTCAGTGGCGCTCGCCTGCGCAGATACCGCCAAGCGCTCGACATGACGATGGCTGACCTCGCTGATGCCGCGGAGGTCTCGGAAGCGACCGTCTCGGCTTGGGAGACCGGCCGGGCCGCCCCTACCCCGCCCTTGTTGAAGCGCGTGGCCGACGTCTTGCGCGTCACCGTCCCGGACCTTGCTCCGATCCAGGAAGGCCGGATGACGCTCAGCGATTTGCGCGCTCTGGCTGGCCTCACGCAGGCAGAAGCAGCCCGAGAGCTCGGCATTTCGGCCACCGTGCTCGGGCGTATCGAGAAGGGCCGCAAGGACTACGACAAGGATCGGGTGGCGAGCATGGCCAAGCTTTATGGGGTGAAGTTCTCGGTCGTTAAGGCAGTCTGGGAGCGCGACCGTGCGACACGCCAGGAGTACATCCGACGTCTGTAGATTTCATCACTAAAATAACTCCACACGCATGCCTCGATCAGTAAAGGGTCGATGTTGCACTGGATGACTTCTGTTGCGAACTGGGGGCGTGTCGCTCCCCTTCTTCCGAACCAACCTGGGACAAGATCAAGGGCGTTCGGAAGCAGTGACGAGGAAGGGCCGACACCATGCCTACGCCAAGCAAGGGGCCGCGCAAGGAAGTGAAAACCCGCGTTCCGGAAGATGTCCGCGAAGTGCTGGAAGTGATGGCAGCCAATTCCGGTGCCAGCTCACTCAGCCAGTACGTAGCGGACCTTCTCTCCAGCCTCGCCGGCCGTCCGGACCTTGTACGAGAAATCCACCAGGAAGTGATGCCGATGCCGCTCTCCGCATAGAAAAGTGCGGCGGGGTCCTCCGCCGCACCAGCACATAGCCGAAGCGGTTACTACAACTGAAATGCGAAAACCCCCGGCGGGCAGGCCGAGGGCTTTCGTCTGAAGTTGGCGAGAACGAGTTGGCGCTCGTTCTCGGTACCGCATATCCCCGAAGGGACTGTCTTGCCGGACAGGTCTCAGGGTACATCGCGCCCTGAATCAGAGCCAACGATCGCTGCGCGTGTCGCCACTTTCACCGGTGACACCGCACCGAATCGTCACCTTTTCGACGTGTGCACGCGCCGTTGGTCGCCGCGTGCCCGAGTGCGGATCGACCCGGATCGCACCCACACGTACGCCACCACGATGGCCATGCCTAGCCAGGCGCCCGGATTTCCGTGGGCGATCTACCTGGCCGGCGCGGACCATCGCTACCGCCTGCTGGCGTTCGACCTCGACAGCGGGCGCCACGGCCCCGAGATCGCCCGCGCCGATGCCGACCGGCTGGCCGCGCAGCTGGCGGAACTCGGTGTTCCGCACCTGCGCACCCGGTCCGGGCCCACCGGCGGGCAGCACCTCTGGCTGCGCCTCGCCGCCCCCGGCGCCGGCGCCGACGACGTGCGTCGCCTCGCCCACGCCCTGCGCCAGCACTACCCCAGCCTCGACACCGCCCCGTTGACGAACCCCGCCACCGGCGCCGTCCGCCCCCCCGGGGCCCCGCACCGCCGCGGCGGGCAGTCCCGACCGCACCTGCACGGCGCCGCCCTCGACGCGGCCCTCGCCCGCCTCGACACCGAAACCGCCCCGGAGGTGGTGGACTGGTTGCTCGCCCGGCACCCGCACTCCGCCCCAACTCCGCGCCGTCCCGCCGGGGCGGGGCGCATCGTCGATCCGACCTCCAATCCCCGCCTGGACCGGCCGCGCCGCCCGCTCACCGACACCACCCGGGCCCTGCTCGATGCTGCGCCGGCACCCGGAGCGGACCGCTCGGCGCTC
Source organism: Rhodococcus sp. P14 (assembly GCF_000256505.1). Taxonomy (NCBI): domain Bacteria; kingdom Bacillati; phylum Actinomycetota; class Actinomycetes; order Mycobacteriales; family Nocardiaceae; genus Rhodococcus; species Rhodococcus sp. P14. The sequence goes on from NZ_AJFC01000378.1 coordinate 4,093, forward strand.
GTGCACAGCATCTTTCTGGGCATGGCCCGCGCCGGCCACACCCTCGCCGACGCCCGGGCGGCCGCCGCGACGGCGCCGGGACTGGTCCGGCTGCGCGAGGACCGCGCCCGCGGCCGCGACGACACCGACCGGCAATGGCGCCGCGCCCTGGACACCGCAGCCGACTTCGCCCCCGCTCCCCCGACCACGCGGGCCCCGGTCGACGACGAACTCGACCGCATCGAGGCCGCCATCGGATCCGACCCCGCCCACTGGGCCCGCCCCGGCGGCGCCAGCGACGAACGCATCCTCTACGCCCTCCTCGCGCTCGCCCGCACCGCCCGCACCCGCGTCCTCGACATCGACTGCCGCCGACTCGCCCAGGCCGCCGCCGTCGACGCCTCCACCGTCTCCCGGCGCCTGCGGGTGCTGGCCCACGAATCCTGGGTGCGATGCGTGCGCACCGGCAGCGGAACCCGCGCCGCCACCTGGCAACTCGAACTCCCCGACCCGGTGGCATCGCTACCGGTTGCAACACAAGGAGAACCCGCCCCCGCTCCGGGGCATTCCTCTGCCCTACTGGACCACCACACGCACGATCTCTGGGCGAACCGGTTGGGGCTGGGTGGGGTGGCTGCTCGTATTCACTGGGCTGCGATTTCGGGAAAACTCGTTATTTCCGGAGCGGGCAGAAATCCGATTGAGGTGGCTGCCCTGACCGGGTACAGCCTCGCCACCGTGACGCGCACCCTGTCCACCCTCGCCCGCCTGGGCGTGCCTATCGAGGCGCGAGCCGATATTCCCGCTCTCCGGGAGCAGCTCGATCGCGCCGCCGACCGCGTCGGTGTCGTGGGTGTCGGGGCGCAGCGGGTCCGCCGCCACCTGCTCGATCGGGAGCTGCACCGGTGGTGGCTCGAAGAGCAGGACTGGCGCTGCCGCCGCGGCAAGAAGACCGGCGTACCCCGCACGGTCTCGCTGACCATCGCCCTGCCCATCGACGCTCCCGCTCGGCTGCGGTACGGCCGATTCCCGGTGACCGACACCGGCCGCGCCGACTATCGTGCGGCGCGAGCCGTGGTGACCCGGGTGTGCTCCCCTGGTTGGAATTCCACGACCAATCCAGATCGGCAGGGCGGGAAGGCGGCCTGACACACCCTGGTTCTCCAACCGGACCGAATCAGTATGAGTCGTCCACTCGGGCGATTTGAGCGAGGAGGAGCGCGGCGTGGGGCGGCCGATCCGGCAACTGGAACGGCCGCAACGTCACCGCGGCCTTGACCCAGTCACCATCTCCTGCATGCAGTCGCACCAGATCGCCGGCCTGGGGAACCTCACCGCTCTCGACTCTCCGAGCATTCGCTTGCAGACTCGGCAGATCCTCGGGATGGACGACGGGACCGGTGACATGCGCATACTGCCACTCCACCCACTCCGGAGCCCGGCCGATCCACATCGCGATAATGCCTCGCTGGGCCTCGAACAGCGCGACATGGACATCGGCACCTAACAATCCTTCACGCAGTCCGAGAGCAGCCAACGATGGCATTGACGGCGGATACACGTCGGACACGTCGTGATACAGCACCCGGACACCGGATCCGTCTTCCATGGGGCGTAAGACGACCTGCCACTGCATCGCATGGCCGTGGTCGTGCCGGACCGAGAACCACGTGCTCAGCACTCCCCCGGACCGCGGATTGAGCACCAGATCCAGGAATTCGGCCTCGTGCTCGAAGCAGATCGCGCGGTTGATGTAGTCGGCAGGGGTCGCGGTGGGAAGCCAATCTTCGAGCAACGTACCGGACATCGCCCCCGAATCCCACGTCTGATAGATCAACATTTCCTCGACCATCCAGGCCACACCTGAGGTCAGACGCCGCGTTCCCAGCTCCTCCCCCGGCTCTCCCACCCACAGATGGATGCCGTGCACATCGCCGAACGGGCCGATGATCGGCCAGGCATAGAACCGCCACGACTGCCGCATCTTCTTCGACGACAGCACCCGATCGAACGGTTTACGGACTTCCCGGACGTACTCCACGATCGGCTCCACCGGGATGTCCGGTGCGGGCGAGACCTTCCGGCGGAGCGAAGTCATCTCCTTCACTTCACCATCCGAGGCCACCAGCGTCGCAACACCCTCCACGAGCGTTTCGATCAAATGCCATGAACCCATCGAAGACCCCCCTCTGTCTCGACCTGATCTCGATGCGGGGAGGCAGTGTAGCGAAAACCGACTGTTCGACCGTTAAGCGGGATCGATGGTCACGCTCGGACGTGTAGCGCCAGGTGCAAGCGCTCGGGTCGGATCGTCAGCAACTCGGCCACCGACAGTTCATAGCCCGGCACGGGCTCGACCTCGAACCGGGTGAGGATCTCCGCCAGCGCCAGGACCGCCTCATGCAACGCGAACTGCCGGCCGATGCAGGCCCGAGCCCCTACCCCGAACGGTTTGTATGCGTGGGCCGGACGGGCCCGCACGGCTGCAGGCAGGAACCGGTCCGGGTCGAAGGTCTCGGTGTCCTCGCCCCACAGCGTCGGATCACGGTGCAACGCCAGCAACACCACCAGAACCGTCTGGCCCTTGCGCACCGGGTAGCCGGCCAGCGTCGTGTCCGTGCGGGCCTTGCGGAAGAACGCCGGGCCGGACGGCCACAGCCGCAGTGTCTCGTCGACGAGGCGGCGGACATAGCGCAGCTTCCCCACCTGCTCGAACCGGAGCGGGCCGTTGCCGTCGCGCACCTGGGCTATTTCCGCCCGTGCGCGCTCGGCCATCTCGGGATGCAGCGACAGGTAGTGCAGTGCGAACGACAGCAGGCCTGCCGTCGTTTCGTGCCCGGCCACCAGGAAGGTCAGCACCTGATTGCGGATGCTCTGATCCGACAGCAGCTCCCCGGTCTGCGGGTCCGGGTGCTCCAGCATCCGCTGCAGGAGGTCGTCCTGACGCGGTGACTGTCCGTGGCGGCGTGCCGCGACCACCTCGTCCACGGTACGCTGCATCAGCGCAATGTCCTTCGGATGCTGGCGCAGCGCCTTCCATCCGAAGATCTCGCGGACGATCGGCAGATCGTTCGCCGACTGCGACACGAACGACAGCGCCCGCGTCATCGACTCGACGAACGGATGCCGACCGGCGGAGAACGAGTCGAAGCTGTACCCGAAGCCGGTGCGACCGATGACCTCCAACGTCAGGCGATTCATGTCCGAGGAGACATCCACCGGACCCTGAATAGCCTGAGCGGCCCAGTAGCTGCAGAGCCCGTCGACGCACTCGAGCATCACCTCGTGATAGCTGCGCATCGAGGATTGGCTGAATGCCGGCATCAGCACGTTGTGCGCCTGCGCCCACGCCGGCTCACTGTTGAACGCGGTGAACAATCCGTCTCCGGCCAGCTCCCGCAGATTGCTCACCGGTGGGACGACCGCCTTGGCGAACCGGGACTCGTCGAACACCTCCGCGGCCGCGTCCCCGCCCCCGACGACAACCACCTTCTTGCCGGCGATGTCGATCTCGAACACATCCCCGAGCTCGCGTACGAACTGCGCCTCACGCTGTACCGGCCGCCGAGGATCGAGACGCAACACATCTCCCAGCAGGGGCAGCCGCCACGACGGATGCGGCATCGCTTCTCCATGCCCGGTCTCAGCTTCGACGCGGACATCATTTGAGGCTTGCTCCCCCGCAGAAGTCATGACCGGAGTCTGCCGCACCGCTGTGCCGATTGCAGAATCGGTCGGCTGGTATGACGGAGGAAGCGACGGCTACGGCCAAGTCGGGTGAGGGGGGTTCGTGGCGGTTCCACCCCGCTGAAGCATTGCTGCTGAACGAACGACGGCTCGCTCAGCGGAGGCGTCACGCTTTTACTGTTATAGCGCTACAACGTCGTTGCGCAATGCGCTGATTGGGCAGAGCCGCTATAGCGC
>NZ_AJFC01000379.1:0-8228 GCF_000256505.1 Rhodococcus sp. P14
GCCCTCATCGTCCGCGTCCCCAAGGCGTAACCCGCCGCTCCTTACTCCTGTCACGGCCTCGACGCAGTGCGTCGGGGCCGTGACGTCTCTCACAGCAACGACGGGTCGTCGTAGGCGATCGGCACAATGGTGTGCATGGCGAACTTCTTCGATCTCAGCACCCCGGCCAAGCGGTTCCGCTTCGTCGCAATCCTCGAGGCCTTCACCTGGGCCGGCCTGCTCGTCGGTATGGCGTTCAAGTATCTGCCGGAGAACGGCAACGAGATCGGCGTGAAGATCTTCGGGCCGCTGCACGGCGGCGTGTTCGTCGCCTTCGTCCTCGTCGCTCTCCTCACCGCACGGGCGCTGAAGTGGAACCTGGTCACCACCGGCCTAGCCCTGATCTCCTCCATCCCGCCGTTCGGCACGATCGTCTTCGAGTGGTGGGCTGCGCGCACCGGCCGTCTCGCGGAGTTGTCCACGCAGGCGCGTCCGGCCGACGCGCCCGCACTCGCCTGACCTGCTGTCACCTGTCGCGCGGAACGTGACAGACTGGACACCGTGACTCGACCAGGTTCCCGTCCGTCAGCACGTTCCGCCGCGACCGCCGCGGCAATGTCCGGCGCGGTGGATCTCGCGCCCCTCAAGGAGCGGGCCGCCGCCCCCCCACCTCCGCCGCAGTCCGACTCCGGCGCCGCCGTCGCGACCGGCCTCGCGCCCGTCGTCGACGTCACCGAGGCCACGTTCGAGGCCGAGGTGCTGCAGCGCTCGATGCAGGTCCCGGTCATCGTGGACCTGTGGGCCACCTGGTGTGGCCCGTGCAAGCAGCTCTCACCGGTTCTCGAGAAGCTGGCGCACGAGGGCGGCGGCAACTGGGTTCTCGCGAAGGTCGATGTGGACGCCAACCCGCGGATCGCTCAGGCGTTCGGCGTGCAGTCCGTGCCGACCGTCGTCGCCATCGCCGCGGGACAACCCCTCGCCGACTTCCAGGGCGTCCAGCCCGAACCGCAGCTCCGGCAATGGCTTGCCGCCATCCAGGACGCGGTCGCCGGCAAGCTGTCCGGCCCGCCCGGAGGGGAGGTCGCGGAGGAACCGGCGGAGGACCCGCGATTCGTCGCGGCCGAGCAGGCCCTCGATGCGGGGGACCTGGCGGGTGCCGAAGCGGCGTACGAGCTGATCCTCAATTCCGAGCCCGCCAATGCCGACGCTCTGGCCGCGTTGCGGCAGGTCCGGTTCCTCGCCCGGGCGCAGACTGTGCCGGCCGACGCGATCGCCCGGGCGGATGCCGCCCCGGCCGATCTCGATGCACAGCTCGCTGCGGCCGACGCGGAACTGTTCGCGCAGCAGCCCGAGGCTGCGTTCGCGCGGCTGATCGGATTCGTGGCCCGCAGCGCGGGTGACGAGAGGAACGCGGCCCGTGCGCGGCTGCTCGAATTGTTCGAGCTGTTCGACCCGGCAGAGCCGTTCGTTGTCGCGGCGCGGCGCAAGCTGGCGTCGGCGCTGTACTGAATTCTCCCCCGTGCGGTGGGCGCTCCGGCTTTCCGGATCGCCCACCGCACACTGTTCGGTGGCGGCGGCTCGGTGGCGGCGGCTCGGCGGTGGCGGCTCGGCGGTGGCGGCTCAGTGGTAGCGCCCGGAACAGGCGGCCTCCCCGCCGAGAACCCCCGTCCGGAACGCGTCGACCCGGGAGAACCCGCTCGGCACGGTGTTGCCGTTGACATCGCTGGCGGCGAGACCGTCGGCCAGCAGACCGGAGACGGCCTCGTCCAGGTCCCCCGGTGACAGCCACACCATGTCCTCGGCCGGTTGCGAGCCGGTGCTGTCGGGGCTCAGTTCGGCGCTGATCACACCGGCGAGACAGGCCGCCTGCAGCGCCGTCCGAGGCTCGACGAGCGCCTGACCGGCGGCGTTCTGCACGGCCAGCGCATAGCGCGATGCGAGCAGGACGTACGCGGCGTAGTCGCCTCGCACGTCGGTCGTGATGCCCCCGGCGCCGGTCTGCAGCGGAGTGCCGCGGTCCGCAAGTTCCTCGACGTCGACGCCGATGGTGTTGGTGGCGGGACAGTACGACACCGGGGACGTGGGCTTCGCATCCGGGCAGCCGAGGTCGGCCCCGGTCAGGTCCAGTTCCGGTTGCCGCGGCAGATCGAACACCCGGCGGAACGACGCCATCAGCGCCTCCACCGACTCCTCGGTCACGGGGAGTTCGCCGTCGTCGGAGCTGTCGAAGAACTGCGGTAGATCGGCGCGCCGGGACTCGATCTCGGCGGCGTCGATGCGGGTGCACGATCCCGCACCGTCGGTGAAGCCGATCTGGAACGCGGTGACACGTTCGAATGCCGACCCGTGGATCGCACCCGGGTCGTTGGGATCGCTGTCGCGGAAGGACACCATCGACGCCAGCACCGAGTTCAGCCCGTCCGAGGTGTTGAGCCGGAAGTGCTCCGAGTTGCCGGCGGCGACGTGCCGCATGAAGGCGCCCGCGAAGCAGTCCGCCTGCTGTTCGAACACGATGCCCGGATCGTCCTCGGCAACCGTTCCGGCCTTGAACTGCACGGCGTGACCGTACTCGTGGGCGAGCACCGTCACGGCCGCCATGGGACCGAACGTCTCGATGAGCTGCGGCATCAGGTAGGTGCGGTCCCAGCCGATGACGTCGTCGCGGTTGCAGTATGCGGCGTTGACGAATTCGAACGTGGATTCCCCGCAGAATCTCGGGCCGCGCTCGTCGGGATCCCACGAGACGATCGTGCCGACGGGCTCGAACGCTCCTCGCGCGATGCGGGGGAACTCCTCGGTCCAGTAGGCCTCGATGTCGGCGACGGCGTTGCCGGCGAGCACGTCGACGTCCCCGCCGTCCGAGTTCTCGATCGTCACCGGCGCATCCGTGGCGCCGGGCCGCGGACCACTGGGGCCCGAGGAGACCGGCAGACCGGCCACGGAGAACGGGTTGTCGTAGATGGAGACGGCGGTGCCCTCGATACGAGCGGCACATCCGGCGAGCACCATCACGGCCAGCGCCGGTACCGCGAGGCGGAACGGCAGCCGCGTCCGAGTCACCTGGTCTTCTCCTGTCGTCCGAGGACGGCGGTCACCGCTGCAGCGTCAGCCAGATCGCACCGTAAGCAGGCAGCGTCACCTCCGCCGACGCCGGGCGCCCGTGCCAGGAGCGTGCCGTGGCCGTCACGGCACCGAGGTTGCCGATGCCGTTGCCCTGGTAAGCCGTCGAATCCGTGTTGAGGATCTCCGACCACTGTCCTGTTTCGGGTAGTCCGACACGATAGTCCGAATGGGTCGATCCGGAGAAGTTGAACAAGCACGCCACGACCGAACCGTCGCTCCCGTGCCGGAGGAAACTCAGCACGTTGTTCGCCGAGTCGTTGGCGTCGATCCACGAGTACCCGCTCGGTGAGGTGTCCAGCGTCCAGAGGGCGGGGTGTTCCCGGTAGATCCGGTTGAGGTCGGTGACGAGCTGGTGGACGCCCTGGTGCAGCGGCCCGTTGTGCGGATCGTCGAGCTGCCACCAGTCCAGGCCCCGTTCCTCGGACCACTCCGCGGTCTGGCCGAACTCCTGTCCCATGAACAGCAGTTGCTTGCCGGGGTGCGCCCACATGTATGCGAGCAGTCCGCGCAGGCCGGCGGCCTGTTCCCGGTCGCCGCCCGGCATCCGGGTCCAGAGCGTGCCCTTGCCGTGCACGACCTCGTCGTGGCTGATGGGCAGGACGAAGTTCTCACTCCAGGCGTACACCAGGGAGAAGGTGATCTCGTGGTGGTGGTACGTGCGATGCACCGGGTCCCGGCCGATGTATCCGAGAGTGTCGTGCATCCAGCCCATGTTCCATTTCATGGAGAACCCGAGACCGCCCGCATGGGTCGGCCGGGTGACGCCGGGCCAGGCCGTGGACTCCTCGGCGACCGTGACGACGCCGGGGTGGAGCTTGTGCACGGTCGCGTTCATCTCCTGCAGGAAGGCCACCGCTTCGAGATTCTCCCGGCCGCCGTACACGTTGGGGGTCCAGCCGCCCTCGGGCCGCGAGTAGTCGAGGTAGAGCATCGAGGCGACCGCGTCGACGCGCAGGCCGTCGATGTGGAACTCGTCGATCCAGTACAGCGCGTTGGCGACGAGGAAGTTGCGCACCTCCCGGCGACCGAAGTCGAACACGTACGTGCCCCAGTCCAGCTGTTCGCCGCGGTGCGGATCCGGATGTTCGTAGAGGGCGCTGCCGTCGAACCGGGCCAGCGCCCACTCGTCCTTCGGGAAGTGGGCGGGCACCCAGTCCACGATCACGCCGATGCCGGCGGCGTGCAGCCGGTCGACGAACGCACGGAACTCGTCGGGCGTGCCGAATCGCGCAGTGGGTGCGTAGTACGACGTGACCTGGTAGCCCCACGAGCCGCCGAAGGGGTGCTCGGCGACCGGCAGCAGCTCGACATGGGTGAAACCGGCCGCCGCGACGTACTCGGCGAGCTGGTCGGCCAGCTCGCGGTACCCGAGACCGGGCCGCCACGAGCCGAGGTGCACCTCGTAGACGCTCATCGGCTCCTGCCACGGGCGGGATTCGGCCCGGGCGGCGAGCCAGGCGTCGTCGCCCCACTCGTAGCTGCTCCGGTGCACCACCGAGGCCGTCGCCGGGGGTACCTCGGTGGCGAACGCCATCGGGTCGGCCTTGTCCTGGACCGAGCCGTCGCGGCCGTGGATCCGGAACTTGTACAGCGCACCCGGCTCCACGTCGGGCAGGAACAGTTCCCACACGCCGCTGGAACCGAGGACCCGCATCGGCGCGAGCCGGCCGCCCCAGCCGTCGAAGTCGCCGACGACCGTGACGCCCCGCGCGCCGGGCGCCCACACCGCGAACGACGTGCCCCGGACCGGGCCGTCGGGGGTCTCGTACGAACGCTGATGCGCCCCGAGGATCTCCCACAGCCGCTCGTGCCGGCCCTCGGCGAACAGGTGCAGGTCCAACTCCCCGAGCGTGGGCAGGAAGCGGTACGGGTCCGCGACGACGACGGTGTGCTCGAACGGGTAGGTCACCACGAGGCGGTAGTCCGACAGGTCGTGCACCGGGACGAGCGCGCTGAAGACATCGTGACCGAGGGGCTCGAGGGGATGATCGATGCCGCCGATGCGCACCGCCACCTTCTCCGCCTGCGGGCGCAGAGCCCGGATGATCGTGCCTTCGGGATGTGGATGGGCGCCGAGCACCGAGTGCGGATCGTGGTGCTCGCCGGCCGTCAGCCGGGCCAGATCGTGCGGGCTGGGGGAGTGGCGACGAATCGGGGGCACGGTCACGAGTTCCTCCTGTAGGCGAGGGTGGTTCGCGTCGGCACCCCGATCGGCGGCAACGCCAGAATGTGCGCGACGGCGCGCCAGGGTTCGAGCCGGACGAAGTTGGCCTGACCCCACGAGTACTGCGCGCCGGACACCTCGTCGAACACCGTGAGCTGGTCGTGCCATTCGTGACCGAGCGCCGGCATGTCCAGCCAGATGGTGCCCTGCTCGGCCCCGAAGGGATTGAGGTTGATCACGGCGAGAACCGAATCCCCGGTCCGGGGATCGAATTTCGAATACGCGATCAGGGCGTCGTTGTCGATGTGGTGGAAGTGGATGTTGCGCAGCTGCTGCAGAGCCGGGTGGGCCCGCCGGATGCGGTTGAGCGTGGCGATCCACGGCTCGAGCGATTCACCGCGACGGCGGGCCTCGTCGAACCGTCGCGGACGTAGCTGGTACTTCTCCGAGTCGAGATACTCCTCGCTGCCCGGTCGCAGCGGGATGTGCTCGTAGAGTTCGTAACCGGAGTACACCCCCCACGACGGTGCGAGCGTGGCGGCCAGTGCCGCGCGCAGCGCGAACATCCCGGGGCCGCCGTGCTGCAGGGTCTCGTGGAGGATGTCGGGGGTGTTGACGAACAGGTTCGGACGCGCCTCGTCCGCCTTCGCCGCGATCTCCTGGCCGAACTCGGTCAGCTCCCACTTGGCGACGCGCCACGTGAAGTACGTGTAGGACTGCGTGAACCCGCGTCGGGCGAGCCCGTACATGCGGGCGGGCCGGGTGAACGCCTCGGACAGGAACAGCACGTCGGGGTCGGTGCGCTTGACCTCGGCGATCAGCCACTCCCAGAAGTTCGGTGGCTTGGTGTGCGGGTTGTCGACGCGGAAGATCTTGACGCCGAAGCTGATCCAGTGCCGCACCACGCGCAGTACCTCGGCGTAGATGCCGTCCGGATCGTTGTCGAAGTTGACCGGATAGATGTCCTGGTACTTCTTGGGCGGGTTCTCCGCATAGGCGATCGTGCCGTCCGGCAGGACCGTGAACCACTCGGGGTGCTCCTTCGCCCACGGGTGGTCCGGGGCGCACTGCAACGCCAGGTCGAGAGCGACCTCGAGATCCAGTTCGCGCGCACGGGCGACGAAGGCGCGGAAGTCGTCCTCCGTGCCGAGCTGGGGGTGGATCGCGTCGTGGCCGCCCTCGTCGGAACCGATGGCCCAGGGCGAGCCCACGTCGTCCGGGCCGGCGGTGAGGGTGTTGTTCGGTCCCTTCCGGTTGATCTTGCCGATGGGATGGATGGGCGGCAGATACACCACGTCGAATCCCATCGCGGCGACCCGCGGCAGCTCCGCCGCGGCGGTGGCGAAGGTGCCGTGCCGGGGTGTGCCGTCCTCGTTCCAGCCGCCCGTCGAGCGGGGAAAGAACTCGTACCAGGAACCGAACAGTGCCCGTTCCCGGTCGACCACGGCGGTGTATGCCTTCCCGCGGGTGACCAGCTCGCGCAGGGGATTGGCCCGCAGGATCTCGGTGATGTCGGCGGCGAAGGCGGGCGCGATCCGGTCGGCGAGCGGCCGCTCCGAACGCAGCGCCGCGGCGACGGCGAGCAGGGCCGGCCGGTTGGGGCGCGGCGCGGTCTTGGCGGCCTTCTCGAACAGCCGGGCGCCGATCTCGATGTCGTTCGCGAGGTCTTCCGGGCCCTGCCCGGCGGCGACCTTCGCGTCCACCGCGTGCCGCCACGTGGTGACCGGGTCGCTCCAGGCCTCGACGCGGTAGGTCCACAGTCCCGGACTGGTAGGGGTGAATACGGCGTGGAAGGTGTCGGGTGCTTCGCCGGGAACCATCGGAATCCGGATCAGCTTTCCCTCGCTTTCCGGGTCCGAGCCCGGCCCGCGCACGGCCAGGGTGGCGGCGACGGCGTCGTGACCCTCGCGCCACACGACCGCCGACACGGGAAGCACCTCCCCGACGACGGCCTTGACCGGATGTCGCCCTCCCGAGATGTCGGGACGGACATCGTCGATGCCGAGCCGTCCTGTTGCGCTGGCTCCGATTCGACCTGTCACGCTCGCTCCGTTCCGTCTGTCACGCTGGCTCCGTTCCCTTGCACGGACTGCTGACGAGCCCGTCGGACGCGGCCCGTCTCCAACCGTAATGGAGGGGCGCACCGCCGTCCCCTCGTGCGACGCGTAACGTCGCCGGAGCTCCCAGACAGCTGTTACCCGGCGCCGACGCGACTAAACGGGAGGGGCATCGGCGCCCTCGTCCGAGTCCTGCCGCCGACACGAACCGCCCCTTCGAGGCGCGGCACGGAAACGTCCCCGGCCTGTTCGCCGGACACCCGGCCCGGCCCCCGGACGTCTGCCGCATTTGCCGGTCTTCGCGGACGGCGGATTGTCGGTAGTCTTCCCGGGGTGAGAGCCTTGCGTCGGTTCACCGTACGAGCCCACCTTCCCCAGCGGCTGGCCGGGCTGGGCCCGCTCGCCGTCAACCTGCGCTGGTCGTGGCACACACCCACGCAGGACCTGTTCGCCTCGATCGATCCCGGCCTGTGGCGTCGCGTCGAGCAGGACCCGGTGCGGATGCTCGGCGAAGTGCCGCCGGCCCGTCTCGACGCGCTCGCCGCGGACGAGGAGTTCCTCGCACGGCTCGACGCCGAGTCGGCCGATCTCGACGACTATCTCGCGAGACCGCGCTGGTACCAGCACGAACAGAACGAGGGCACCCGGCTGCCGTCCGGCATCGCCTACTTCTCCATGGAGTTCGGTGTTTCCGAGGTCCTGCCGAACTACTCCGGCGGACTCGGCATCCTGGCCGGTGACCACCTCAAGGCGGCCTCGGACCTCGGACTGCCGCTCATCGGTGTCGGCCTGCTCTACCGTTCCGGCTACTTCCGGCAGTCCCTGACCGCCGACGGATGGCAGAGCGAGCACTACCCGAACTACGACCCGCAGGGGCTGCCGTTGCGGCTGGGGGCCCGGGGCGG
>NZ_AJFC01000380.1:0-12070 GCF_000256505.1 Rhodococcus sp. P14
ACCGAGGCGGACGGCACCCCCGCGCTGATCCAGGCCGCGATGCCCGGCCATCGCACCCTCACCGCCCGAGTGTGGATCGCCCAGGTCGGTCGCGTTCCGTTGCTGCTGCTCGACTCGGACATCGCCGAGAACGACGAGGAACTGCGCGGGGTCACCGACCGTCTCTACGGCGGCGACCAGGACCATCGCATCAAGCAGGAGATCCTGGCCGGGGTCGGCGGAGTACGCGCCGTCCGGGCCTACACCCGCATCGCGGGACTGCCCGATCCCGAGGTGTTCCACATGAACGAGGGACACGCCGGGTTCCTGGGTGCCGAACGCATTCGCGAACTGGTCACGGGCGCCGGTCTGGACTTCGACGAGGCGCTCGCCGCCGTACGCGCCGGCACCGTCTTCACCACCCACACCCCGGTGCCCGCGGGCATCGACCGGTTCCCGGCGGAACTCGTCCGGCACTACTTCTCCGGGCCGAACGGCGAGAACGAGTCGGCGCTGCTGCCCGGCCTGGGAGTGGACCGCATTCTCGCCCTCGGCCGGGAATCGGACTCGCGGGTGTTCAACATGGCTCATCTCGGTCTGCGGCTCGGCCAGCGCTGCAACGGCGTGTCGAAGCTGCACGGCCGGGTCAGCCGCGAGATGTTCGTCGACCTGTGGCCCGGCTTCGACGCAGGCGAAGTCCCGATCGGGTCGGTGACCAACGGCGTGCACGCGCACACGTGGGCCGCCCGGGAGTGGCTCGAGTTCGCCAACCGCCTCGCCGGTCCCGACCGGGTGGAGGAAGCCAAGGGCTGGGAACTGCTGCAGACGGTCGAACCGCGCGAGCTGTGGGTCACCCGTAACACGTTGCGTGCGCAACTGGTGGAGGAGATCCGCCGGCGGCTGCGCCGGTCCTGGCTCCAGCGCGGCGCCACCGAGGCCGAACTCGGCTGGGTGGACGGGGTGTTCGACCCGCACGTTCTCACCGTCGGGTTCGCGCGCCGGGTGCCGACCTACAAGCGGCTCACCCTGATGCTGCGCGACCCGGAACGACTGCGGGCCCTGCTGCTCGACGAGGACCGTCCCGTGCAACTCGTCGTCGCCGGCAAGAGTCACCCCGCCGACGACGGCGGGAAGGCACTGATCCAGCAGGTGGTGCGGTTCGCCGATGCGGCCGACGTGCGTCACCGCATCGTCTTCCTGCCGGACTACGACATGTCCATGGCCCGGTATCTCTACTGGGGCTGCGACGTGTGGCTGAACAATCCGCTGCGTCCGCTCGAGGCATGCGGGACGTCCGGGATGAAGTCGGCTCTCAACGGCGGGCTCAACCTCTCCATCCGCGACGGCTGGTGGGACGAGATGTACGACGGTGAGAACGGCTGGGCCATCCCCACCGCGGACGGGGTGATGGACGAACATCGCCGGGACGATCTCGAGGCCAGCGCCCTGTACGAGTTGCTCGAGCGGTCGGTCCTGCCGCGGTTCTACGACCGGGACGGCAGCGGTGTACCCAGGCGATGGATCGAAATGGTGCGGCACACGCTCCAGAACCTCGGTCCGAAGGTGCTCGCCTCCCGCATGGTCCGGGACTACACCGTGCAGTACTACGCGCCGGCCGCTGCCGCCGCACGCGAGGCGGTCGCCGACGGCTTCGCCGGGGCGCGGCAGCTCGCCCACTACCGGCGCCGCGCCGAGGCCGCATGGCCGGCCGTGCGGGTGGCCCAGGTCGACAGCGCCGGACTGCCGGACATCCCGGAGATCGGGTCCAAGCTGGCCCTGACCGCCCACGTGTACCTCGGTGGTCTCCGTGCCGGCGACGTGGTCGTGCAGGCGGTCGTCGGCCGGGTCGGACCCGACGACACCCTGTCCGACGTGGTGACGGTGCCGATGCGGCACACGGGCACGGATCCGCTGGGCGAGGTCTTCGAGGTCGAGGTCGCGCTGCCGATGGCCGGGTCGGTCGGCTACACGGTGCGGGTGCTTCCGCACCACGAGCTGCTCGCGTCGGACGTCGAACTCGGCAAGGTCGTGCTCGCCTAGCTGGTCCTCAGCTCGGGGTTCGGGGGCCGCTCGCGTCGAGCAGGACGCGTGCGGCGTCGCGGGCCTGCCGGGCGACGGCGGGGGAACCGGAGATCGCCGCCGTCGCCATGGCCCCGTTGGCCAGGATCGCCAGCTGGTCGCCCAGTGCCGGGGGGCTACCCGCGTCCGCGACGAGTCCGCGCAGGTAGCGCCGGAACGCGTCCTTGTGCGCGCGGGCGATCTCGGCGACGTCGCCGGAGATGCCGCCGAGTTCGCCGAACGTGTTGATGAACGTGCAGCCGCGGAAGTCGCTGCAGGCGAACCATTCCTCGAGAAAGTCGAACACCGCGAGAACCCGCTCGCGCGGATCGGCGCGGGCGTCGACATACCGGCGCAGATCCGTCAGCACGGTGTGATCACGCCGGGTCAGTACGGCCGCCACGAGCCGGTCCTTGGCGGGGTAGAGCTGATAGAGCCGCTTGAGCGACACCCCGGAGCGGGACCGGATCGTGTCCATGCCGACGGCCTGGATGCCGTGCTCGTTGAACAGTTCCTCGGCGGCATCGAGCAGCCGGGTCTGCGCGGTGTCCGCGTCCATCGAGCCCCTCCTCTTGCGTAGAGAACCATCGTTCTCTACGCTACACCCCGTACTGGAGAACGATCGTTCTCCGACCGATCCGAGGAGGACTCATGTCCGCTTCCGCCGTCCGTCACCGCACCGAAACCATCGACGGGCTCGACGTCTCCTACCGCGAGGCCGGGGACCCGGGCGCCCCCGCACTCGTTCTGCTGCACGGCTTCCCGTCCAGCTCGCACATGTTCCGGCATCTGCCCGGCGAGCTCGCCGACGAGTATCACCTCGTCGCCCCCGACCACATCGGCTTCGGGCGATCGGCGATGCCCCCTGTCCACGAGTTCGACTACAGCTTCGACCGTCTCGCGCAGGTCACCGCCGCGCTGCTCGACCGGATCGGGCTGACCCGCTTCGCCCTCTACCTCCACGACTACGGCGCCCCGATCGGCCTGCGGATCGCGGCCGGGAACCCCGAGCGCGTCACCGCGCTGATCACCCAGAGCGGCAACGCCTACCGCGAAGGGTTCACCCCGTTCTGGGAGCCCCTCTTCGCCCATGCGCAGGACCGCACCGCCCACGAACCCGCCGTCCGTGCCCTCCTCGAGCCGGAGGCGACCCGGTGGCAGTACGTCCACGGCGTGCCCGAGGACCGCCTCGACCGGGTCGCCCCGGAAGCCTGGCTGCTCGACCAGATGGGCCTCGATCGACCCGGCAACAAGGAGATCCAGCTCCAGTTGTTCTGGGACTACCAGTTCAACCTCGACGCGTACCCGGCGTTCCAGGAGTACTTCCGCGCCTGGCGGCCGCCGACCCTGGTGACGTGGGGTCGGGGCGACGAAATCTTCGGTCCCGCGGGTGCGGAAGCATTCGCCCGCGACCTCCCCGATGCGGAGATCCACCTGCTCGACGCAGGCCACTTCGCCCTCGAGACGCACGGGCCGGAGATCGCGAACCTCGTCCGCGGATTCCTGGGACGCACTCTGCCCGGACGCACCCCCGAGGCGGAAGGAGCCTGGTCGGATGCCCGCGCTGCTCGATGATGCACCGGACGGGTCCGGCCGTGCTCTGGCGGCCGCCCTCGCGCCGGGGGCGGTCGCGATCGGCGCGGCCGGCGCGCTCGCCGCCCTCGAGAATTTCGCACACTGGGCGGTGTTCGGGCTGCCGTACGTTGCGTCCGCAGCCCTCATCGCTCTCGCACCCGGCACCCCGGCCCGGAGCGATCGTGCGCGCCTACCCCGCGGCCGCGGCCGCGGCGCTCGTCGTCGCGGCCGTTGCCGGTCCGTCGCAGGCCGGAGCCGCCGTCTCGGCGGGCCTCGCGGTCGTCGCCATGGCGCTGCTGCGGGCGCCGCACGTGCCCGCCGCCGTGTGTGCCGGCGCGATCGGGCTCACTGACCCGGGGATCGGCTACGTGGGAACCACGCTGGTCCCGGCGCTCCTCGTCGTCCTCGGCGTCGCGACCGTGGCCGGGCGGGTACTGCCCGGATTCGTCTATCCGGCGCGGGTCGCCCCTGCCGCCTGACCGGGACGGTCGCCGTCGCTGTGCGCACATGCTCGCTTCGAGGTATGGGACCGCGCCGCCGTGGGTATACACCGGATGCGTCCGACCGAGGACGCATCGAAATTCGAGGAGGAGGATGCACTCGCGACACGCCTCTCAGGCGTTCACATCGACCGGGATGTTCTACCGTGGGGTCCGCGCCGAGCCGGGCCAGGTGACGATGCTCCGGCAGGCCCTGGACCGGTGGCTGGACCGCCTCCACCTCGAGGCCGAACTCGGACAGGACGTGCTGCTCGCCAGCTACGAAGCGCTGGCCAACGTCGTCGAGCACGCGTACGCCGACGGACCCGGAGATCACCGCGGTGCGGTCGACCTGGAGGCCGTGTACCGACCCGACGAGCACTCCGTCGAGGTGGTCGTCACCGATCACGGCCGATGGCGGACCCCGGCGTCCGGCGACAGTTGCCGCGGCCATGGGCTCGCGCTGATCCGGACTCTGACGTCGCACACCGATGTCGTCTCCGTCCCCGACGGCACCTCGGTCTCGATGAGGTGGGACGTGGCGGATCACCCCGCGCTCGTCGCGGCACCGTGACCCGAGAGTGCGCGGCACCGTGACCCGAGAGTGCGCGGCACCGTGACCCGACAGTGACGGATCACCGGCTTCCGGAAGCGCCCCCCTGCGGCGCTGTCCGGAAGCCGGTGATCCGGTCGGAGACCACCGACGCCGGGAGAACGTCGGTGGTCAGCTTCTGGGGCCGCGCCGGCTCGACGCCCATCCCGGACGCCGCCGGGTCGCGGCGGGTGTGCGGTCGACGCGTGTGTGGTCGTCCGCGAACATCGCATCGATACGAGCCTTGATCTCGGCCGTGCTCATCGCCGAACCCGGGACGGTGCTCCGGTGGGCGAGGTGATCGGGGTGGTTCATCGGTTCCTTGCTCGGGTGGGCTCGGCAGAGCCGGTCGGATCGGGTGGTCAGGGGCGGATCATCAGGGCCGCGCCCGCGACCGTCGCGACCGTGAGGAGCGCCGCCAGGGCGCCGAGGGCGAGAGAATGGCTGATTGCGACGACGAGCCCGCACGAGAGGGTGCCCGCGCCGGCGACGATCGCCGGCACCGAGAGCAGCGGCGAGCCATCGGCGGGGGTGGAGGAAGGGGCGACGTGAACCATGGGTGTTCCTTCTTCGCGGATCGTGTCCAGGAGGTACACCGACGTGGAACGACGAGCAGCCGACGTGTCGCGGTGTTCTCCCGAGAACTTGTCCACACGATTCGTGGAGAGCGAGAGGGGGAGCACCGGGGGTCGGGGCGGCTCCGATTAGAGCGTCGCCGGGATCTGGGGCGGACGCTCTGTGTATCAGGATATGTCATGTGACCCGAACGGCGCCAGCCGATCACTGTGATGTATGTCACTATTTGTGGGTACTGATGAAGGGACCGCAGCGTGTTCGACCAGGACGAATTCATGGCGGTACTGTCTCGATTCGCGCGCCGGCTGCCCACCTCCTACGACGTCGGGGCAGCGCTCGACGAACTCGTCGACGGAGTGACCGGCGTTCTCGGCCTCCTCGGTTGCGGGGTGAGCCTGCAGTGCGAGGGCCGGCTGCAGTTCGTCACCGCGGCCGCGGAGGTGGTCGGGAAGATGGAACGCTGCCAGGAGGACACCGGCGTGGGACCGTGCCGGTACGCGTTCGATCGTGGCGAACCCATCGCGGTCGCCGACGTGCGGCAACGCCAGGACCTGTGGCCGGAGTTCGCAGAGAAGGCGCGCGAGTACGGGATCGCGGCGGTGGCCGGGATCCCGATGCAGCTCGCGGACGAGAAGATCGGCGCCCTCGACATGTACGCGTGCGAACCACGCGACTGGGCGGATCGTGAGATCGCGGCGGCGCAGGTGTGTGCCGACATGGCCACCGGTTACATCGTCAACGCCAACAAGCTTCGGCAGCACGAGCAGTTGAACGCGCAACTGCAGACCGCTCTCGATTCGCGCATCGTCATCGAACAGGCGAAGGGCGTCATCGCGCAGGCCCGGAAAATCACCCCGGACGAGGCGTTCCGGCTGATCCGCGGCCACGCCCGCAGGAATCAGGCGCCCGTGCGGTCGGTCGCCAAAGCCATCGTCGACGTAGGTCTGCGGGTCTGAATGCCGCGCCGCGGCGGCGGCGCCGGTTCTCACACCGGGCGGACGTTCTCCGCCTGAGGTCCCTTCACGCCCAGCCCGACCTCGAACTCCACGCGCTGGCCCTCCGTCAGCGAGCGGAAGCCCGTGCCGGCGATCTCCGAGTAGTGGACGAAGATGTCGGGACCACCTCCGTCCTGGGCGATGAACCCGAACCCCTTCTCCTCGTCGAACCACTTGACGACGCCCTCTGGCATATCCGAAAGCCCCCTGTCCCTGCGGCCTTCGAATCCGGCCGCTGCGCCTGCTTCGATGCTGCCGCGAAACAGCCGGAAATTCCGGGAATCCCGGGAACGAATCGGGAACCGACGCGTCGCGGCTCGGTCAGCCGCGCAGCCGGGTGAGCGCCTTGCGCACCACCTCGGGGTCGGCGGTCTCCCAGAACGGTGGCAGCGACGCGCGCAGGTATCCGCCGTACCGGGCGGTCGCCAGGCGGGGATCGAGCACCGCCACGACCCCCCGGTCATCCGTGCTGCGCAGCAGCCGCCCGACGCCCTGCGCGAGCAGCAACGCCGCATGGGTGGCCGCCACCGACAGGAAGCCGTTGCCCCCGCGCGCCTCCACGGCCCGTTGCCGCGCCACCAGCAGCGGGTCGTCCGGCCGCGGGAACGGAATCCGGTCCAGGATCACGAGCGAGAGCGACGGCCCCGGGACGTCCACGCCCTGCCACAGCGACAGAGTCCCGAACAGTGACGTCGGTTCGTCGGCCGCGAACTTGTCCACCAAGGCGCCGGTTGCGTCCTCGCCCTGGCACAGGACGGGTGTGTCCAGACGCTCCCGCATCGCCTCCGCGGCCGCCTTCGCGGCGCGCATCGACGAGAAGAGTCCGAGCGTGCGCCCACCGGCCGCGGCGACCAGCTCCGCGATCTCGTCCAGGTACGCGGGGGAGAGCCCGTCGCGGCCCGGCGGCGGCAGGTGCCTGGCGACGTACAGGATGCCGGACTTGGCGTGGTCGAACGGTGATCCCACATCCAGGGAGTTCCACCGCAGGTCCCCGTCGTCGGACGGCGGTTCGGTCCCCGACGCTGCGCCCGTGTCGCTGCGGGCCGGCGACTCCGGGGGCAGCCCCCAGTTGACGGCGAGCGCGTCGAACGAACCGCCGACCGTCAACGTCGCCGAGGTCAGCACGACCGTCGCCTCGGCGAACAGCCGGGAGCGCAGCAGTCCGCCGACGGACAGCGGCGCCATCCGCACCGTGTGCCGAGTGTTGCCGCGGAACTCGTCGGCGGCATGCCAGACGACGTCCCGACGCGCGGCGGGATCGGTCTCCTCGAAGGCGGTCAGCACCCGCACCGCGCAGTCGTGCACCTCGTCGACGTCCGCGAGCGCCTGGTTGCGGGCGGCGGCGGCCTCGGCGTCGAGCCCCGGCTTGGGCGGACCCAGTGCGGTGCGCGCGGCCCACGCCGCGTCCCGGATCGCGGCCAGCGCCGCGCCCGCACCGTCGGGCAACTCGTCCCACCGTCCCGGCGGCAGCTCCTCGAGCAGCGCCTCCCAGTTCTCCGCGGCCCCCTCGAGACGGTCCACGTCCGCGTCCTCGACCAATTTCACGCAGCGCCGCGCAGCTGCCGAGACGGTGCCGCCGGACAATTCGGCCGTCGCGACGCCGGTGACGCGGTCCACGAGTTCGTGCGCCTCGTCGACCACCACCACGTCGTGCTCGGGGAGGATCGACAGCCCGCTGATCGCGTCGATCGCCAGCAGGGCGTGGTTGGTGACGACCACGTCGACCTGCCCGGCCTCGGCCCGGGCGATCTCCGCGAAGCAGTCCTCACCGACCGGGCACCGCGACTTGCCCAGGCACTCGCGTGCGCTCACACTCACCTGACGCCACGCCTGGTCCGACACGCCCGGCACGAGGTCGTCGCGGTCGCCGGTGTCGGTCGTCGACGACCACTCCGTGACCCGCCGCACCTCCCGGCCGATCCGCGACAGCGCGAACGCATCGAACAACTGGTCGTCGGCCGGGGGCTCCTCCGCCAGACCGGTGTGAATCTTGTTCAGGCACAGGTAGTTACCGCGGCCCTTGAGAATCGCGAACCGGGGACGCCGACCCAGCGCCGTCGCCAGCGCGTCGGCCAATCGCGGCAGGTCCCGGTCCACCAGCTGACGCTGCAGCGCGATCGTCGCGGTGGAGACCACCACGGTCCGGCCCGTCTGCACCGCATACCGCACCGCCGGCACGAGATAGGCCAGCGACTTACCGGTGCCGGTGCCGGCCTGGACGGCCAGGTGCTCACCGGTGTCCAGCGAATGCGCCACGGCCGACGCCATCGTCAGCTGGTTGCGCCGTTCCTTGCCGCCCAGCGCGTGCACCGCGGTGCGCAGCAGGTCGGGCACATTCGGGAGTTCGGGCACCGCGCCAGGGTACTGGGCACCACCGTCAGCTTCGCGGGCCGACCTGTCCGACCAGGTCCACACCCGCCGCCTGGAGCGACGAGAGGGCCGACTCGACGGTCGTCGCGCTCACCCCCGCGGTGTACGGCAGCAGCACCCGGGTCTCGAACCCCGCGGCCGCCGCATCGAGCGCGGTCGCCCGCACGCAGTGATCGGTCGCGATGCCCACGATGTCGACCTCGGTGACGCCGTGCCGGCGCAACCACTCGTCGAGCGACTCGCCCGTGTCGTGACTGCCCTCGAAGCCCGAGTACGCGGCCTCGAACCTCCCCTTGGAGAAGACCGCCTCCACGCGGGCGGTGTCGAGCGCCGGATGGAACTCCGCACCCGGCGTTCCCGCGCGGCAGTGCGGTGGCCACGAGTCGACGAAGTCCGGCTCGTCGGAGAAGTGCGCACCCGGATCGACGTGGTGATCCCGGGTGGCGACCACGTGCGCGTAGTCCCGCGCGTGCGCCGTCAGATACCGGCTGATATCGGCGGCGACCGCGGCACCGCCGGCCACGGCCAGCGACCCGCCCTCGCAGAAGTCGTTCTGTACGTCGACGACGATCAACGCCCGCGACATCGTCCTCACCTCACGAATCGGGTCGGCACCGCCGCGTCACCCGCCGACAGGGTCAGACCCTCCCAGGGAAGACTGATCAGCCCGTGGGCGAGCAACGCCCGGCTCTCCTCCAGCGTAGCCACGTCGTCGACGCGCTCGCCGTCACAGATCAGAGGAACCATCAGCTCGTGCACCACCTCGCCGTCGCCCTCCGGGACCGGGGCGTCCGCCGGGTAGATCACCTCTTCCACCAACGTGCCGGTCGGGCGCGCGAACCGCACCGCCCGCTTGGCGCCGCCCCGGGACTCCTTGTGGGCACTGCGCTTCTCCACCGGAATGCCGTCGACCTCGACCAGCTTGTAGACCATCCCGGCCGTCGGCGCGCCCGACCCGGTCACCAGCGACGTACCCACGCCGTACACGTCGACCGGCTCGGCGCGCAGACCCGCGATCGCGTACTCGTCCAGGTCACCCGACAACACGATCTTCGTGTTCGTCGCGCCCAGCTCGTCGAGCTGATCGCGCACCTGCCGGGCCAGCACGCCGAGATCACCCGAATCGATCCGGACGGCCCCGAGGCCGGTGCCGGCCACCTCGACGGCCGTGCGCACCCCGTTGGTGATGTCGTACGTGTCCACCAGCAGCGTGGTTCCCACCCCGAGCGTCTCGACCTGACTGCGGAACGCCGCCGCCTCGTCGCGACCCGCACCCGTCGTGTGCACCAACGTGAACGCGTGCGCCGCAGTACCCGTGCCCGGCACCCCGTACCGGCGTACCGCCTCGAGATTCGACGTCGCATCGAAGCCCGCCAGATACGCGGCCCGCGCACACGCGACCGCCGCCTCCTCGTGGGTGCGGCGCGACCCCATCTCGATCAGTGTGCGGCCGTCCGCGGCGCTGACCATCCGGGCCGCCGCCGAGGCCACCGCGCTGTCGTGGTTGAGGATCGACAGGATCAACGTCTCGAGCAGCACGCACTCGGCGAACGTGCCGCGCACCGCGAGCACCGGCGAACCGGGAAAGTAGAAGTCGCCCTCGCGGTAGCCCTCGATGTCGCCGGAGAACCGGTAGTCCCGCAGCCACTCCACGGTCGACGCGTCGAGGAATCGTCCCGCGACCGCGAGTTCCTCCTCGCCGAAGCGGAACGTCCCGAGCGCATCGATCAGCCGGCCGGTCCCACCGACCACGCCGTACCGGCGCCCGGGCGGCAGACGCCTCGCGAACACCTCGAACGTGCAAGGGCGGGAACCGGTGCCGTCCGCAAGGGCAGCCTCGAGCATCGTCAGCTCGTAGACGTCCGTGAACAGGGCGGTGCTCGCCGTCGCGGTCGGTCGGAGAAGGGAATCGGGCACCCGATCACTGTAGAGGGGCACGGTGGGATGCCGCTGTATCGGCAGGCGCGGACGCCGTACCCTGGAGCCATGGCGATGTGTTCCTCGACAAGCCCGTTCGACACCGCCCCCACGGAGCCGTCCGACGCAGTCATCGTGGCTTCGTTCCCCACGGTCACCCTGGCGGCAGGGCAGGCAATGCCGGCGGAAGCCGAAGCCGTCGAGGAGATCGAAGCCGTCGACCGGCCCTGGGTCACCGTCGTGTGGGACGACCCGGTCAACCTGATGCACTACGTGGCGTACATCTTCCAGAAGCTGTTCGGGTACAGCAAGGCCAAAGCCACCGAACTGATGCTCAAGGTGCACAACGAAGGCAAGGCGGTCGTCTCGAGCGGTTCGCGTGACAAGATGGAACACGACGTGCAACGCCTGCACGCCGCGGGGCTGTGGGCGACGATGCAGCGGGCCGAGTGACCGGCCGCCCGTTCGCCGACAATTCCGACCGCGGAGCCAGGAGGAGCCGACCGACGTGCGGCAGTGGAGCAGGAAGAACTCGCTCGGAGGCGTGAAGCTGCGATCCGAGATGGACGCACACGAGGCGTCGGTGCTGCGTTCGCTCGTCGCATCCGTACTCGGCATGCTCGAAGAACGCGCCGCCGGCGCACCCCAGGACGACCTCGCCGCGCTCACCGGCCTGCGCACCGGCAACTCCGCCCCGCCGGACGTCCCCGCCCTGCGACGGTTGCTGCCCGACTTCCACCGGCCCGACGCCGACGCCACCGTGCATCCCGACGACGAATCGGCCGACCTCAACGGCGCCCTGCGCAGCCTGCACGAACCCGACATCATCGACGCCAAGCTCGCCGCCGGAGCCGTCATCCTGCGCACCGTCCCCGAATCGGGCGGGAAGGTGGTGCTCACCCCCGAACAGGCCGATGCCTGGCTGTACGGGCTCAACGACCTGCGGCTCGCGCTCGGCACCACCCTCGGCATCGACGACGACACCCCCGAGGCGCTCGACGAAGACGACCCGCGTGCCCCCCACCTCGACGTCTACCACTGGCTGACCTGGATGCAGGACTCCCTCGTCCAGGCGCTGATGCCGTGACGGCCGCGCCCGGACCCACCGACTCGCTCACCGACGTCGCCGGCATCCGCGTGGGGCACTGGCACGCCCTCGACGCCGAGGTCACCCTCGGCTCCGACGACACCTACGGCACGGGACGGGCCACCGGATGCACCGTCGTCGTCCCCGACCGCGCCGTCACGGCCGCCGTCGACGTCCGCGGCGGCGGTCCCGGCACCCGGGAAACCGACCTGCTCGACCCCAGCCACTCCGTGCAGCGCGTCGACGCCGTGCTCCTCACCGGCGGCAGCGCCTACGGTCTCGCCGCCGCCGACGGCGTGATGCGGTGGCTCGAGGAACAGGGACGCGGCATCGCGATGGGGCCGCCGGGCGCCGTCGTGCCCATCGTGCCCGGCGCAGTCGTCTTCGACCTGCCCGTGGGGGCATGGACCGCCCGCCCCACCGCCGACAGCGGATACCCGGG